>CAYOGP010000052.1:0-10050 GCA_964403555.1 uncultured Spirochaetales bacterium
AAAAGGAGTTTTTCAACCGATGGCAATGAGAATCGAATCGGACACGATGGGAGACATAGAAGTCCCCAACGAGAAATATTGGGGCGCACAAACACAACGAAGTCTCGAAAACTTTAAGATCGGTGGACAACGAATGCCCCACGAAATTATCGAGGCTTTTGCGATCCTGAAGAAGGCTGCCGCTATAGTGAACTCTGAGCTCACAGATTTCCCCCAAGAGACTTCTAAAGCTATTGCCTCAGCATGCGACGAAGTCCTCAACGGAAAGCTTAATGACCATTTTCCACTAGTCGTCTGGCAAACAGGCTCGGGGACACAGTCAAATATGAACATGAATGAGGTCGTCGCAAACCGAGCCACAGAATTGCTCGGTGGAGATTTTAGAAAGGAGAAGATTGTTAAAGCAAACGACGATGTAAACAAGAGTCAAAGTTCAAACGACACCTTCCCCACCGCCATGCATATCGCTTCTTACCGTAAAATAGCCGAAGAAACCCTGCCTAAAATAAATATTCTCCGGGATACACTCGAGAAAAAATCGAAAGAGTTTTCATCAATCATAAAATCTGGACGCACCCATCTAATGGACGCTACTCCTCTAACCCTTGGCCAGGAATTCGGCGGTTACGTTGCGCAATTAGACCGTGGAATGGAAGCGGTACAGGACTCTTTGGTGAGACTCAGGGAACTCGCTCTTGGCGGTACTGCGGTCGGTACAGGGTTAAATACACCGGAAGGGTACCCGGAACTAGTCGCAGAGAAAATTGCTTCCCTTACTGGCCACCCCTTTGTAACTGCCGAAAACAAATTTGAATCCTTAAGTGCTCACGATGCCATGGTCGAAATTTCAGGAAGCTTAAAACGGGTAGCCGTAAGCCTCTTTCATATCGCAAACAATATTCGAATGCTCGCGAGCGGCCCGCGAACGAGTATCGGAGAGATCAGTTTGCCTGCCAATGAGCCGGGAAGTTCGATTATGCCAGGAAAAGTAAACCCCACTCAATGTGAAGCTTTAACAATGGCTTGTGCTCAGGCAATTGGGAACGATACAGTAGTCTCTCTTTCGGGTACACAAGGACAATTTCAGCTAAATGTTTTCAAACCAGTTATGGCATTCAATGTTCTTATGTCCGCTCAATTGGTAGGAGATGCCTGTAAGAGCTTCAATGATCACTGTGCGATCGGAATAGAAGCCAATGAGGAAAGAACATCGGAGCTAGTACAGAAAAGCCTGATGCTAGTAACAGCATTGAATAACCGCATCGGTTACTACAAAGCGGCAGAGATTGCACAAAAAGCTCACAGCGAAGGAACAACCTTAAAACAAGCAACTCTGGCTCTTGGTTACCTTACTGAGACAGAGTTCGACGAAACAGTCGTACCAGCAAAAATGATCGGTAAAAACACTAACTAATCAGACAAAATATTACAGTTCAAATTATTGTCTTACTATTTGGGAGTATTCATGAAATCAAAGAAACAATTCGTTGATATGTTTTTCGCCCTTGATAGTCAGGGCATAAATGGCCTTTTTCCTTATTTGAATGATGACGTACGTTTTCGTTTCTCTAGCTATCCAGAAGTCACGGGCCATCAAGCCATCAAGTCGCTATGGGAAGGAATGTCAACTTCGGTTACTAAATTAGAACATCGTCTAGACGAAACATTCATACACGAAAACGTAATTTCGTGTTACGGATTAGTCACCTATCACCTGCAAAACGGCCAACAGACCAGCGTCCCCTTTGCAAATAGATTTGTTATCAAAAATGACAAAATCTCTGAATATCATATCTACGTTGACGCTTCTGCGGTTCTAGGTGCCGCGCCGAATGCCTAGCTTACGCGCTCTTGCGGGAATATCGCGAGCACCTTTTCTTCTCTTACCTGTAGCATTGATTGGGACGACTACATCGATTGCTTACTGCACATCAACGATTCAGAGTATCGACGTAATACTTTCTCTTATAGGCCTGCTCTCTCTCCACATAGCTGTCGATTCAATCAATGAGGCGGGTGACGCCCAGTCCGGAATTGACGAAAAAACAGAAAGAACTCCTTTCAGCGGGGGAAGTGGCACGATTCAAAACGGTGATATAAGCGTTCGATTCGCTTACATCTGGGGTTTAAGCTTCGCAGGACTAGGCGCAGCAATTGGAATCTGGTTCCTCTACACCAAAGGAACGATACTTCTTCCAATCTTCTTAGCAGGCGCAGTTTGCGTTCTGACGTATACACACTGGCTTTTAAGAACCGGACTCGGTGAGGTTTTTGCCGGCTTGGGACTCGGTGCTCTACCCGTCTTAGGCGGTTCCTTAGTACTCTCGGGAGAGATACCTAATACAGCTTTAGCGTGTGCAATCTTAGCTTTTTTTATGACTTTTAATCTTCTTCTTCTTGCTGAATTCCCCGATGCAGTCGCAGATCGAATCGGCGGAAGAAAACATCTCGTTATTTTGCTCGGACCATATACGTCTGGTCGCATATACATACTCGCTGGTCTTGGTGTACCTTTTTCATTAGCCGTCTCGATCCTAATAGGCGCACTTCCGATCCTTACAATCTTAGCTGCTATACCCACCCTTCTCCTTCTCCCAGCATTTCGTACTCTTCTCAAACCAACAAACCGCGGAATTCCAATCTCTGCTCTTGCTGGAAATGTTTTTTGGAATCTTTCAACCCATGCAGTTCTTATGATTACAATTTGGATTTCTTGCGAATTTATTTGAATTTATGGAATTAACGAAAAAAATTTCAAGGATAGGACTAATCGGAGACGTTCACTCGGAGCATTCTCGACTATCCACAGCCTTAAAATGGTTTTCCACGCAGAAAGTTGATGCACTTTTATGTACAGGCGATATCGCAGATGGAGAAGGTGATATCAATACTTCTTGCCAACTCTTGGCAGAATCAAATGTTCACGTTGTAAGAGGAAATCACGATCGATGGTTACTCGCAGAAACCTACAGAAATATTCCAAACGCTCACGTTGTTAAAGAAGTATCCCGTTCAAATCTAGAATTTCTCGAATCGCTCGATTTATTTCTTGAATTTGAAACCCCCCTCGGCCGGCTTCTTCTCTGTCATGGGGTCGGCAAAAACGATCTTGCTAAAATTTGGCCCGGTAGTCCGCGCCGAAAGGAACCAGAACGAAGTCAAGAACTAGACGACCTGTTACTTGAAAACAAGTACACTTTCTTAATAAACGGCCACTCTCATTATCGAATTATAGTGGACTTTCCATCCCTAACTTTAATTAACGCCGGCACACTTGTTTCGAGGCACCGCCCGGGCATATCGATACTGGATTTCAACACCAAAAGAATTAAATCCTTCGAATTTAATGAAACTTCGATTGTTGGACCCGTTGCTAACTGCGAACTGTTACCTGGAGAAACACGCCAAATCTGGAAGAACACACAAGCGTTCGATGGTTCCTCTCAGCCTTTTGCACTCTACGACCAATTTGATATCGATTAGTTGAACTCGAACCCCACGTAGCCACCTTCTGCTACTTCTTTACACTTTTTTTCGTACGCGGGCCATCCACCTATATAGGGCATAAATACTCGAGGCTTCCCTGGTATATTCGCCCCTAAATACCACGAGTTACATGTCGGATAAAGCGTCTTATCAGCAACCACATTCACATGAGCAACCCATTCGTCTTCAGCTTGAAGCGACGGTTCCACCGTAGCATGACCATTCAAATCTAGATGCGAGATGCAATCGGTAATCCATTCAGCGTGCTGTTCAACCCCGGTAACCATATTGGCCAAAACCGAAGGACTGCCGGGCCCAGTGATAGTAAAGAAATTGGGGAATCCAGCCGTTGCTACTCCTAGATAGGTCCGTGGCCCTGCCTCCCATTTATCTTTCAATGTTTCGCCGTTTCGCCCCACTATATTTATGTTGTCAAGCGCTCCAGTCATCGCATCGAATCCCGTCGCAAAAATTATCATGTCAAGTTCATAGCTTCGCTTCGATGTCTTGAGTCCTTCGGACGTAAGCCTCTCAATTGGGTGCCTTGCAACGTCAACCAGATGTACATTGCTGCGATTAAATGCCTCGTAATACCCCGTATCCGAACAAGGCCTTTTGCAACCTACCACGTGATCGGGGCATAACAGGTCGGCGGTTCCAGGGTCTTTAACAATTCCACGAATTTTCTCTCGAATAAACTCCGCAGCATATTCATTTGCAACAGGGTCGGTCGCTATATCTGAAAAAGAGCCAAGAAATGTTAGCCCTCTCTTCTCCCACTTTTCTTCGAAGACATCTTCTCGTTCCTCTGGAAGCGCTTCAACCGCTTTCCCGGGATTCGGCGGCATGAAACAAGCTATTGGAAGAGCTCTAGCGCGCGCTCGAAGGCCACTGTAATCCCGTTTAATTTCGTCTTGTACCTCCTTAGCTAAAGGATGGTTTTTCGCCGGTACAGAGAAATTCGGAGTTCGTTGAAATACGTGCAACTCTTTAGCCTGTGGAGCAATTACAGGAGTTGCTTGTATTGCAGAAGACCCGGTTCCAATGATTCCAATCCGCTTATTAGTAAAATCCACGGGGTCATGAGGCCAGTTCCCCGTATGATATATCTCCCCTCCGAACTCCTCAATTCCTTCGAAACTTGGCGTATTTGTCGATGACAAATTGCCGGTTGCCATTACACAAAAGCGGGATGAAAATTTTTCTTCGCCCGCGTCAACCTGCCATCGCTGTGCGTCGTCATTAAAACAAGCAGAAGTCACTTCACACTCGAAAAAGATATGAGACCTCAAATCAAATCGATCAGCAACATGATTCAAGTATTCAAGGATCTCTTTTTGACCAGCATATCTTTCCGTCCATTCCCATTCCTGTTCAAGGGAATTTGAAAATTGGTAGGAATACTCCATGCTTTCAACATCACATCGTGCCCCGGGATAGCGATTCCAGTACCATGTGCCGCCAACCCCAGATCCTTTTTCCAGCACCTTTACGCTGAGGCCCATCTTTAAAAGCCTGTAGAGCATATAGAGTCCACCGAATCCGGCCCCTACGATGACTGCATCAACTTCTTGCGCTTCACTTTTTCTCATTTCTCATCTCCATCTTTAAACCTGCCTGTTTACCGTTAAAACGTCAGATTTCGATGTCTTAATGGACTGAACGCTTCTCACCTAGAGTAAAAGGAGCAATTTTTACGTCGAACTCTTCTCCACCTTGACTAATCATATGATAACTCCCTCTCATGGTTCCAACAGAAGTGCCTAGAGGGCAAGCCGAGGTGTACTCAAATGATTGACCTTCCTCGAGGAGTGGTTGCTCGCCAACGACTCCGGGACCCTTCACTTCCTCCTCGGAACCGTTTCCATCTGTAATTATCCAATGTCGCGTGAGAAGTTGCACTTGCTCTGCGTTCGAGTTGGTGATCACGATTTGATAGGCAAAAAACCATTGCCCCTGTTCCGGCGAGGAACGCTCAGGCACGAAGACGGATCGTACCTGGACTCTTACTCCGCGAGTGGTGGCATCTGATTCAAACACACAGAGATCTTACCGCAGGTTACAGCATTGAAAATCCTTCTTTTGAGATACTGTGACAGTTGCGTTTGCCTAGTCTACGCTCTGCCCTGATGGGAATTCGGATCTTCGATCGCAAGTTTGGGAAGGATTTTCTCAAAACCCTGCCTAATACGCCGGCTGTTTATCTCTTCAAGGATGGACATGGGGATGTCATTTATGTTGGTAAAGCTCTAAATGTACGTCGTCGCCTCCAAAGCTACCGAAATGCCAGGCGCCTAAAAAAAGATCGAAAAATGAACGCGATAATCAAGGATTCGGTTTCGATAGAAATCAAAAATCAGGATAATGAATTTGAAGCTCTTATCCTTGAAAATGAACTGATCCGAGAACTCCGACCGAAACACAACGTTGATGGTGCATTTCCATTTCTTTATCCAGCATTTGGAACGGGACAAACCCGTGATCAGCTCTACCTATGTCTGACCTCTAACATCGATCGATATAATGGCATACCAATGACCTGGTTTGGTTGCTTTCGATCACGGAAACGATGCAAAGCAGCTTACGAGTCTCTGTTCTACCTCCTAGGCCTAATCGGCCATATGGAACCTCCTCAATATGTCAAAGCAGCTCCCGGCATGCGAGGCTCACACATCTCGGCCTTTAGACGAATTAACTTTATAAAGGATGACCTAGAAGATTTTTTTGCTGGTTCCAGCCTAAAACTGCTTTCAACTCTAACCAACAAACTTCTACAGAAGGCCCATGCTAGAAAACATGCAGCTTCAGTCCAGGAAAGTCTGGAAACGCTAGCCGCCTTTTACAAATCCGACGCTCTACTACTGAATAAAGCACTCGCTACGCTTGGGGAAGGTCCCCGACTCGTTCAACAGGACGAGCGGGACATCTTGTTTATAAATTACCGACAAGGAGTCAAGACAGAATTATCTAGACATCGTCAGGCCGATAAACTCTGATGGGATTAGCCTTAGTAAATACGGCACTCTGATCTCTCCATGCGGTCCCAGTAATTAGCCCGCCATCTATGACAATCGCCTGACCGGTAACGAAGGAAGCATCGTCACTTGAAAGCCAAAGCACAGCATTCCCTATGTCTTCTGGTTCTCCAGTTCGTCCGAGCGGTTGCATATCCTTACAAACTTCTCGAAACTTCATCAAATGTCGATCTGTATTTGACTCGCCCCGGCCCGTTGCAAGAGCGGTAGCAATATATCCAGGACAGACGGCATTTGCTCTTACTTTTGTCTCAGCTAATTCCAAGGCAATACTCTGCGTCAGAAATATCACCGCTGCCTTTGCTGCTCCATATATATGAGGTCCAATTCCCGCTCTGATTCCGGCTACGCTTCCCGTGTTCACAATACTCCCGAAGCCCTGTGATTTCATGATTCGTGCGGCATGCTTTGAACCAAAGAAAACCCCCTTAAAAAGCACATCCATAGTCACATTAAAGTCGTCTTCGGTCGTTTCATCGATAGGGCCAAGGGCTCCTCCAAAACCTGCATTATTGAAAACGCAGTCAAGTCGACCCCACCTTTCAACCGCAGACTCTATTAGGCTCGAGACCTCTGCTTCAATTCGAACATCGACCTTCTGCGCAAAAACCGTATCGCCCAAGGAGTTCGCAACTGCATTTGCTGCCTCAATATTTTGATCCCCAATTAGAACTTGCGCACCCTCCTCAACAAACCTTCGAACTGTGCCGTGGCCGATACCACTTGCGCCACCGGTAACCACGGCAACTTTCCCTTCAAAACGTTTAGTACTCACGCGACTGACCTCCATTAAATCCGGGCTTCTGGGAGTACCCGCAACGCAGGGAACCTCCTTAAGTCACCCGCACCTTACACGAGCAACTAGAGTCATTCGTTTAACTCCAGACCATTAAATTGAATTAACCCTACTCGGAAAGTTCCTCACCGGATCCGCCCATTTCTGCTGGAACATCTTTTTGCTTCACAACTCCATCATGAATCCGCAAAACAGTCTCTTCGTAGAAAACGTGAACTGCCGGCTCGAATGGAAGGTCTGGAATTACGGATGCGTATACGTCCGTCAGACCCATTCCTGGGTGTTCGGTCAATACGTGACCGCCACAAATCTTGCACCACCTACGGCGACTGTTCTCAGTTTTATTGTATGCGTCGAGATGCTCCTCGCCTTTTGTGATCTCTACAGAATCAGGCGGCCACAACGAAAAAGCATTCACGGGTCCCGCAGACCACGACCTGCAAGATTCGCAATGGCAATAGCCCATCGCGGCCGGTTCTCCTGAAACCTTTAACTCGATCGCTCCGCAAAAACATTTACCATCAAACGAAGTTGTCATTTTTTCTCCTTTTGTTTGATTTTAAAACTCCAAGGGGAGGCCTATTATCTCCTCGTAGATCAAGTCTCTATGAGAAAGCAAATCACTCGATACTGCTGATTTTACCTTAGCAGGAGATCCTTCATACATGGCCCTAAAACCCTCGCCCATAGGGCACACGTCATCTGGAAGAGGAAAAACAAGCGCCGCAAAGGTCGCCCAGTAGATATCAAGAGCACTCACGCTGTCCCCGACGAGATATCTTCGACCTACAGCTTTCTGTTTTTTTAATTGAGCACCGAGAAGCTCAAGAATTTGAACGGCCCTTCCTTCAGCAAGTTCACCGGCGACCACACTATACCCGTAGTTATCTCCAAAAAATTTGGCAAAGGCATAGGACTCCGAAGTGGGACCCTCTTTCATTGGGCCATCGAGCATCATGAGTCTTCGCACCCAGCCGAGACCGCTTTCACCAGCAAGCTCGAAAGATAGGCCCATCATTAGTGCCCTATCGAAAGAATCTTCCGGAATTAAAGACGGTCCCTCTCCAACTCTCTCTGCCAAAGACAAAATTTCTGCCCAGCCACTTCGTGGCTTTTCACTTTCATAAATAGCAACGGGAGCGTTACGAATTCCTAGCCAAGCAACCTGTTCTTTGTTCTCGGCACCGACATCCTGGCCAACCGCCATGAAGTCAATACCTTTAAATTTAAAAATAGCTTTTGCAGCTTCTCCCCAAGGACCTGGCACACCTTTGGTCAGAACCAAGCGCATTCCGGTTCCCGATTTAGCGTCTACGATCGAGTGATAGTCCATTGCTATTCCTAGTGACGGGCCACATTGATGTCCTTTGCCGGGATATCAAACTTGAAGAGTTTTGCGGCATTTAGGCCGAGTATCTTGGCTCGTTCTTCCTCATCTAAATCTCCCATGGTTCGTTCAATCGCAGCAGCCGAGTGCGGCCATGTCCCTTCATGATGTGGGTAATCGTTGGCCCATAAAAAGTTATCAACCAAACCGTGCTTCCTGGCTAAGTCGAGTCCTGCAGGATCCTCCTGAAAAGATGCAAAGCCGTGTTCTTTGAAAAACTCGCTCGGCAACATCGAAAGTGTTGGTCGAACCCACATATGATGTTTGCGATAGGATTCGTCCATCGATTCAAGTGCCCAAGGAACCCAACCTATCCCCGCCTCAATGATCGCAAATTTTAATTTGCTGAACCGTTCAAGAACTCCCGAGCAACATAAGTTCGCCATAGGCTCCATCGCAGGAGGCATGGCATGCACTGCATAATTAATAATCGCTCCCCCATGTCCTCTGGCACCTCTGGGGTCACGGCCCGTACCGATATGAAAAGTGATAGGCAAGTCGTGATCTTGTATGCACGCCCAAAGACGGTCATACACGGGCAAATTGTAGTTTGGATTCTCCGGATCACTGTGGCCGAAGATCGGCGTGCAAGGCAAGCAAAGCCCCCGAAATCCCAGGGTCGCGACACGGTCAATCTCTTTTATCGCCCCCTCTAAGTCACCCGTGGCCAAACAGGCCATGGGTGACAGTCTGTCGTTGTGGTCTCCAAACGCCTCCCACGCCCAATCATTCCACGCCCGACACATAGCCCCTGCGAAGATCGAGTCTGGTGTCGCCCACATAGAAATACCTTTGTTCGGAAAAATGATCTCAGCATCGATCCCGTCCAAGTCTTGATCCAGGAGTCTTTCTTCTGCGCTGCGACCAGCCTTGCCTCTCCGAAGATCCTCACCATCCAAAGGAGTATCGCGAAGACTGAGCGCTCGAAAGCCTTCCGTTACTTGAGCAAGTCCGTCTGGCCTTTCCACAATCCTCGGCAAACGGTGATGAAACTTTTTATCCATTCGAGTCAACCAAAGATCAGGCGGTTCATTGGCATGAGAATCGGCAGACACCATAAGAAACTTAGCGTCGTCACCTGGTCGCGCCGTTCTGGACCAGCCCTCAATACCTGGCGATACAGCCCTCCATTTGTTCGCGTCTTCAATTCGTACGGCGACATCAGCATTCTCAATATTTGAACTCCGTCTTTCACTTGCCATCAAGTCCTCCTAACGGTGTATCAACAGCCTTTTTCAAAAACAGACATTTATCTACAGATCTCAATTTAAATATCCAACCCCGTACCTTCTCGAAACTGGTTCATACAAAAATAATCTCTCCATTCCAAAATCTTTCCCGCCTCG
>CAYOGP010000053.1:0-10026 GCA_964403555.1 uncultured Spirochaetales bacterium
GCCTTAACGAGATTTACAGTATTAGCGCCTTCTTCATCTTGAATATCGGCAATAATTACCTTCGCTCCTTCGGCAGCGAGGACTAATGAGGTGGCTCTCCCAATTCCGGTGCTTCCTCCAGTCACGAGAATTCTTTTGTCAGATAGGGTTGTCATTCTTTTTCCTTTCGTTTCGCACTTCAAATTGTGGGTAATCATAGGCGGTGATTGGCGGAGGATCACCGGAAAACTTTTCGATCTCGATTAGGCAAGTGTGTGCAGTTGGGCCTTGGGCAAGCTGAGAAGTACCCTTGTCTCTTGTAAGAACATTAGGATTCCCATGCTTACACATTCCATGATCATCCGGGTCATACCAAGCGCCGGTGCTCAGCTCCACCACGCTTTCCATTAAGGAGGTGGTTATAACCGCAGAAGCTAGGCATGAACCTCTATCGTTGAAAAGTCTCACGAGGTCTCCATCTTCTATTTTTCTCGATTTGGCAGCGATTGGATGTATGCGGCAAGGTTCTCGCCCTTTGATCTTTTCTCGTTGACTCGTCACGCCATGGTCGTACTGTCCGTGGAGACGAGTAGAGGGTTGATTTGAAATCAGATGCAAGGGGTATCTCTGTTTCTTGCCGGGGATGAGTCTTTCGAAAGGTTCGAGCCAAGTGGGGTGGGGCGGGCAATCATCGTAACCATAGTCAGCGATTTTCTCTGAATAGAGTTCTATTTTTCCCGATGGTGTCGATAATGGGAATTCAGCAGGATTGTCTCGGAATTTCGAAAGAAATATTTGACGAGCTTCGCCCATGGCGAATTCTCCGTAAACATAAGTACCATCGTGAAGAATCTCTTCAAAACTAGGTGCCTCCGGGTCTCTCTCTCGAAATGTTTCGTAAAAATGTCGAACCCATTCGGAAGACGTTTTTCCTTGAGTAAAATCTTTTTGGAACCCAAGGTGTCTCGAAAGTTCGGAAAAGATATCGTAGTCGTCACGGGCTTCGGCAAGTGGCGGAATTGCAGGACTGTTCACAATTACCAAGTTTCCACCAACAGTGATATCGCTTCGCTCAAGGGGAGTTGTTGCTGGTAATACAATATCCGCACGCTTCGCTGCAGGGGTCCAGAAGGGTTCGTGCATTATTACCGTTTCGAGTGTCTCCCAAGCTTTAGTTAATCTGTTTAAGTCTTGATGGTGATGAAAGATATTTCCTCCTGCCCAGTACACGAGGCGAATTTTAGGAAAATCCTGCTTGGTTCCGTTGAAATCGAAGGGTTCACCTGGAGATTCGAGTAGTTCCGTTATTCGAGAAACGGATATTACGGTAGATGCAGGATCACGGTCGGGAACGGGAAATCCTGGTACAGGGACTCTTATGCCTCCGTTTCCTACATTTCCAGAAGCACCAAAGGTAAAACCGATCCCTCCGCCCTCCAAGCCAATTTGGCCAAGTGCTGAAGCAAGAGCGATACCCATCCAGTAGCTTTGCTCTCCATGATCCTGGCGTTGAACCGCAAGGGTCAGGTTTATGAAAGTTCTTTTCTGAGACATTTCTATAGCCAGATCTTTAATTTTCTCTTCGCGTAGGCCAGTGATTTTGGAAGCCCATTCCGCTGTCTTTGCAATGCCATCTGTTTTGCCGAGGATGTATTCCTCCAGCTGCGTCCAACCTACGCAGTGATTTTGTAGGAATTCAGCATCGTGCCTTTCTTCGATGACTAGCGTGTGAATAAGGCCAGCCATAAGGGCTACGTCAGTTCCGGGAATAGGTCGTACCCACTCTGGGTCGAGATCGTGTGACAAATCATCTTCCAAAGGAGAGATGTTTACAAAATGGACACCTCGTCGACGGGCTGTATCTAGCCATCGTCCTGTTTCGTGCGGTCCCTGGCCCCCAAAATGTACGTGGGTGTTAGTTAGGCGAAGGCCTCCAAAACTGATAAAGAGATCGGTATTTTCTGAAATTACTGACCAAGAGGTTTGGAGCCCTACGGCCTCGAGATACGGCATGCCGAGGACATAAGGAATAATTCCCGCAGCGGCAGAGGAGGAATAGGTTCCCCAAGCATCCGTATAACTGCCGAATAAGCGCATAAAACGACGGATTTGTCCTGAACAAAGGTGGAATTTTCCCGCAGAAGACCATCCGTAGGAGCCTCCATAGATCGCCTGGTGCCCATAGGTGTCACGAATTCTGGTCAGTTCGCCAGACACTGCTGATAGGGCCTCGTCCCAATCTACTTCTATAAACTCTTCCTTTCCACGAAGAAAAGTTTTAGAGCCAGGGCCGTTGTCCAGCCAAGACTTTCGGATGGCAGGACGTTTTACTCGGTTCTCTTGTGTTTGCAAAAGAGATTCGTTGAGAGGGGAGGGTGAAGGGTCCTTGGGATGACCTTTTACCTTAGTAATTTTATCGCCGTCAGATTCGACAACGACAGGACCCCAGTGTGTGAGAAGAGAAGTGGATTTCATGAGATTTAAGGTACCGAAGGTTTAGTCGATAAAATTTTAATTTAAAGCTTTATAGTTCAGGAGTTACAGAAGGTTCTTTCCGAGCTTGAGTCGCTTGCTCAATACCGTATGCCAGAGCAAAGAGTTCTTCTTCAGCGTACGGCCGGCATACGACTTCAATGCCTACTGGCAACCCTAGTCTCGTAAAGCCGACTGGTACCGAAACTGCCGGGAGCCAAGCTTGGGCTGCGATCAAGGTGTTCGTAGGAAACTCCATGGTTGCCCAGCGCCCGTTGTCGAGTTCTTTTCGCGTTGGTGAAGGTACACGTACGGTTGGGTAGACAAAAGCGTCGATGCCAGAGTTATCCATCACATTTAAAAGCATTCGAGTAAAGTTTTCGCGTGACGCAAGCCTTTTGTGATACAGGGGGTCGAGTTCGGGAAGTTCAGGGCCGAAGGCACAAGCTTCGAGCAGATCAAGTTTCGGGTGGTATTCACGCGTTTCGTAAAGCTGTTGAAGTGTCCGAATGGGAGAGTGGGGACGGGTAGATAAAAATTTGTTTATATCCGCCTTAGAACAGTTTTGATAAAGAGAAGTCTCCGCAATGTGCTGGTCAAGGTTTCCGAGCTGAAGCTCGATTGTCTCAGCACCGGCTGAGCGGATATCTTGTAGGCCGGAATGTATTACTTCATTCACGTCCGCACCTTCGTCGTTAGGTGATCCCATAAGGTTAGTTACGACTCCAAGACGCTTCATCTCTAAACTCTTGGGCTTTAGGGCAGAAAGGTATGACCTTGGGGCCTTCGCCATCCCATAGCTAACCGTAAGAGGATCGCGAGCGTCGTAGCCGGCGAGGACGTCAAACAGTCTCACTCCATCCTCGACTGTTCGAGTCATAGGTCCGATTGTATCCTGTTGAAAGATCAGCATCGCGAGTCCATGGCGACTGACCATGCCCGGCGTGCACCGAATTCCTACTAAATTATCAAAAGAAGAAGGAAGGCGTACCGAGCCACCGCAATCAGTTCCTAAGCCTGCTAGGGCAAAGTTCGATGCAATTGCTGAGCCTGTACCGGAGCTAGATCCTCCTGGGTCATGGCCGATTTCATAGGGATTCTTAGTGTTGCCTGAGCGTGATGAATATCCCCACCAAGAGGTAGCGAAATCTGGCATCGCGGTTTTTCCCAAAATTATTGCTCCCGCGGCTCTCAACTTAGCCACGGCGTGCGAGTCTTCAATTGGCTGGTACTTAGCAAAAGCGGTATTACCGAAAGAGGTAGGCATTTGCTCAGTTTCGATGTTGTCTTTGACTAGAAGGGGAACTCCATGAAGAGGTCCAACTAGATCGTTAGTGTTTTCAAAGGATGCATCCAGCGTTTCCGCTTCCCCTATGGCTGTAGGGTTGATTGAGACAATCGAGTTAAGGGCAGGCCCTTTTTGATCGTATGCTTCGACCCGCGCCAGATAAGAGCGCACGAGATCAGCTGAGGACATTTGTTTAGCTTTTATTGCCTGATGTGCTCGGGAGATGGTTAGTCCGCAGGTCGGAATCGTTGGGGTGCTAGGCAAAATCATTTCCTCCAATAGTTGTCAGACTAACACGCCTCGCTACACCTCACTTTGTCCGGTGAAAGAAAATTAGAGAATAAAAAATGTCTTTGTTATAGGTGTCTTAGGAGTGTTTATCTCAAAATTGCATGAGTTTTTAAGAGTCTGCTTTACCGGTTATGTTACACCTGCCGTTAAACGGTAGAGTTACCTTCTACCTGGGAGCTCAAATGTACTGGCGAACAGATCAAGATCATGGTTTGAGACATAACCCCTTTTCGGCCTTAATCGCGCCAAGGCCGATCGGCTGGATTTCTACCTATAACGCTGATGGTTTACCTAACTTAGCGCCGTACTCGTTCTTTAATGCTGTTTCTTTTGCTCCCCCTCAAGTCATGTTTTCGGTTGGGCCGCGTCCTCAAAGGGAGGATATTCATGCGAAAGATAGCCTCGCAAATGTTAAACGAACGGGGTGTTTCGTCGCGAATCTTGTCACCTTCGATTTGCGAGAGCCGATGAACGTAACCTCGGCAGAATGTCCATCAGCCATTGATGAGTTTGTACTGGCGGGTCTAACTATGGAAGAGGCACAAATGGTTAATGCACCTCGAGTGGAAGAGAGTCCTGTTCATTTTGAGTGTGAGTTGGTTGAAACAATTCCGACGAAAAGCATTAAAGGTCAGGACCCTTACGTCATCGTCTTGGGAGAGGTCATCGGAGTTAATATTGATGAATCCGTCATTAAAGAGGGGATGATAGATTATTCGAAGACGAGGCCGGTTGCTCGTATGGGTTACCGATCAGATTATGCGGATACAACAACCCTCTTTGATATGCCTAGACCAGATTGGCCTATGCGAAAAAAACAGAGCGATTAAGTGGATACTCCGAAGGGCTGCGTTGGCGGTTATTCTTAGAGATCCTTTTAGACATTGTTGGAGTAAAAAGTACAGATTTAGGAGGTTCTTCAAATGAGTATGTCTCGTCCAAATAAGGCTCGTGTTGCCCCAAGTCCAGTAGCTCTCAAAAAGGCTCGAGACTACATGGCAGGGAAACCACATAATGCGGTTAATATTATCGCGACGATGGCCCACCATGATGGCTTTGCACATGCATTCCGTGGACTAACAAGATTTGTCCTTGAAGAAGCAACTGTGCCTCGGAGACAGCGAGAGCTCGTAATACTCAGAATGGGGTGGAACTGCCAGGCTCAGTATGAATTCGGGCAACATACTTTGATGGCTAAAGCGAACGGTGTAACCGATGAGGAAATTGCGTCTGTAACACGCCCACTAGCGACGCACGCGTGGAGTGAAGAGGACTCAGTGCTACTGCAAATGGTTGACGACTTACACCAAGACGACTGCATATCGCAGGATATTTGGGACAAGTTGGAATCACTCTGGACCACCCCTGAGATAATTGAGTTTACGGCGTCTGCGCTTACTTACAGGATGGTTTCAGGGTTTTTGAATAGTTTTGGGATTGAACTAGATGAAGGGGTGCCAGGTTGGCCCAGCTGATCGATATACGCTCGGCACGTCTTTTTGCAAAGGTGGCTTTCGTTAAGGTGGGGCTTTGTGAGAAAGATGCGTTGTTGATGGCTGAAAACATGATTTGGGCGGACATGCGAGGCATCGATACACATGGTCTTCAAAGAGTTTCCTGGTACGTGAAATGGATACTCGAGGGGTTAGCGAACCCTTCGGCCAAGACCAGAGTGCTCAATCAAGGATCTTCGTTTATTTTGGGTGATGGTGAAGGTGGTTTGGGTCAAGTTGTCGCATCGCAATTTTGTGAGATAGTGACTGAGAAGGCTTTGGAGGAGGGGTTGTGTCTAGGCCTTTTGAAAAATTCCAATGATTGGGGTTGTGGCGCATGGTATTCGTGTCGAGGAACTGAAAAAGGATTAGTAGGTATAACGCTAACGACCTCTATTCCAATGCTCGCTCCTTGGGGAAGTAAGGCTCGTCTTTTCGGGAACAATCCTATCGCATGCGCTTTTCCACGTAAGGATGGGTACGATCCAATTGTTTATGATGGAGCGCTTACCCCGGTCGCTTTGGGGAAAGTGATGAGAGCCAAGTCGGAAGGAAAAGAAATTCCGAAGGAATGGGGATTTAGAGACCTGGATGGAAAAGTCACTTGTGATCCAGGGACGGCTCTGAAGGGTATTATTCCAGCGATAGGCGGTTACAAAGGTATTGGGCTCGCTTTGGTAACGAATATTCTTGCTGGAATACTTCCTGGAGCTGCGCACTCTTCGAGTGTAGAGATAGGCAAACGAGGTCAGTTCTTCTTGTTTTTAAATCCTGAAATCGTATGCGATCCAGACTATTACTATCACTCCATTGAAGAGCTTGCCATGGAGGTTGCAGAAGCAGCAAGCGAAGAAAATTCTCTTGGCAATGGTGAAGCAATGCTGCCCGGTGAGCCAGAGTGGAGAAAAATGAGAGAAACAGAAACTCTCGGAAGCATTTTATATCCTTCTTCTGTTCTTGAAAGTTTAGACAGGGTGGCAAAGAAGTTAGAAATTGATCAAATAGAGAAGGGGGATCAGGCGTGAGGTATTACTCTTTTGACTCACATGTAGTTGAAGCCAGAGAAGTTTTTGACGGGCTCG
Organism: uncultured Spirochaetales bacterium; assembly: GCA_964403555.1. GTDB lineage: Bacteria > Myxococcota_A > UBA9160 > UBA9160 > UBA6930 > UBA6930. The sequence continues at coordinate 6,606 of CAYOGP010000053.1, forward strand.
AGAAGAGATTTGGATCGCGCGCGCCTCGAATCGAAAAAGATTGGAAAAATCGTAAAGGGGATTGGCTGGTATTTCCGGAAGGTCCTCCCATCCCAATCGGCAGACTTGGTATCGCGGGAAATCGTCTAGATGATCCAAAAACTCAGTTGAAGATTGAAAAGGGTTACGCCGGTTTAAATCCAGGAGTAAGAAATCCTCACGAAAGGTTAAACGAGCAAGTTAGAGATGGACTCGTTGGTGAGGTCATGTACCCGAGCCTCAACATGTTTACATATGCAATGCCGGACGAGGAAGTGACTAGAGTAATATTCGAAAGACATAACGATTGGATTGTAGATTACTGCTCCGTAGATCGAGACAGACTGATCGGTATAGGCTGTCTTCCCGTGCCCGATGTTAAGGCTTCGATTGAAGAAATGATCCGAGCTTCTAATCGAGGCGTTCGTGGTTTTGCGATCCCAGCTCACGTATCACCGAAACACCCCTATAACCACCCAGATTATGACGATTTTTGGGCGGCCGCACAGGACTTCGATGTCCCGCTTACGATGCATATCTTTACAGGTACTTCATTGGATGGAGGAATGCCTGAGCACTGGGGGGCTCCGGCGGGAACGATTAAAGGATACACGCTTTCGATGACTACAGCTGTGAACACGATGATAGATCTTATTTGCGGAGGCGTGTGCGAGAAATATCCTAGATTGAAGTTGGTCTTTAGTGAGTATGAAATCGGCTGGGTAGCTCACGTCCTGGAGAGACTTGACCATGCCTTCTATCGCACCCCCAAGTATGCCGTTGAGAATCTTTCTTTGAAACCGTCTGAATATTTCAAGCGTCAAATGTATGTCACCTTTGAAGATGACGAGATTGGAGTTATTACCCGAGACCATATCGGTGTCGACCGCATGCTCTGGGGGAATGATTATCCGCACCACGATGCCATCTGGCCAGAATCGATGGAAACGTTAAATCGAATCTTTAAAGGAGTTTCCGCAAAAGAGAGAGAGAAACTTTGTTGGTCTAATGGGATCGGTTTGTACCAGATCGATGAAAGTAAGCTCCCTTTATAAAAAGATAAGGCCTGTCAATAGCTTTGGAGTCCACACGATGTATATAGCGATGAATCGATTCAAAATTGTCCTTGGAAGAGAAAACGATTTTGAAAAAATTTGGAAGGAGCGCGACTCTCATTTAGAGGGTGTGCAGGGTTTTGAAGAGTTTCACTTGATCAAGGGTAAAAAGGAGGAGACATATACCCTTTACGCATCTCATAGTTCATGGAGTTCAGAGGACGATTTCTTAAATTGGACCAAGTCTGATGCATTCCGTCGGGCACATAAGGGAGCTGGCGAACATAGTGATATATATTTAGGGCATCCAGAATTTGAGGGTTTTGTGATAGTAATCTAAAACAAAATTTATTTTCAAAAATTTAGATTTCCAAGGCACAATAGTTATATGAAGTTCATCCTTGTAGCACTGCTGGTCTCGTTGCTGTTATCTCCTTCGATTGTTTTTGCGGAATGGGTACACATAGAGCAGTTGAAGCTTGATGACGGGCGAGTTGTCGATCACTACTTTGACTCTGGTTTTAATGTAGATGGGAACACAGTCTACGTCTGGTACTTGTACAACCACCCTGTTGGATTAGATAAAGAGAATGAGAAACGATACTCAGTAACGTCGCGAGATGAATACGACTGCAGGGCTATGAAATATAGGAATATCGCCCAATATGAGTGGGACGGCCCGATGGGAACGGGAACTCCAACGAGACTCGAACCTGATATGGAGTGGCTCCATTCCTCGCTTGGGGCAGAAGATTCTGAAAGCTTGAAGATCGTTTGCTCAGCTGCCGGTCTTTAACCGAAGGAAGGAGTAAATAATGAAACTAGGCTTTACGGTTTTGACTAAAATCGACGACTGGAAACTGGCTCAGGAAGCGGAAAACATTGGATTTGACTCTGTCTGGTTTCCCGACTCACAGATGATATGGTCCGACTGCTACTCGACGATGGCCTTAGCAGCACAGGCAACTACTAAAATTAGATTAGGGACTGGAGTTTCAATACCTGGAACACGGATTGCCCCCGTGACCGCGCAATCGATTGCCGGAATTAATCAGCTCGCACCAGGGCGCGTTTTTATCGGTATGGGAACCGGACACACTGCCATGCAAGTAATGGGAATGAAGCCCATGAAATTGAAAGACTTTGAGGAGTATCTGAGAGTTACGAGAGCTCTGTTGAGAGGAGATGAAGTAGACTTAACTTTCAACGGCACGACCCGAAGTATCCAGTTTCTTCATCAAGACCTTGGTTTTTACAATCTCGATGATTACATACCTATCTACGTAGCAGCCAACGGCCCCAAGACGCTGCAACTGGCAGGTAAATATGGAGATGGGCTTATCTCTGCGGGAATGGTCGATCCGCAGTTGGTGGCCTTTAGCTTAGGAAAGGTACAAGAAGGTGCTGACTCCATCGGGAGACAGTTGCCGGAGAGCTATCGCAAGATGACAATCAGTAATGCAATCGTATTGCAACAGAATGAAACACTCACAGACGATCGGGTGATAGATCAAGTGGGGGCAATGACTACTCTCCTGCTTCACGCCATATACGAGATCTACGAAAGAAGTAGCAACGAAGAAATAGTCCCTGAGTATATGCGAGGCGTATGGGATGAATTTTATGATTTCGTGAGTAAAATGAAAACTCCAGAGGAGAAACGCTATCGCGAAATGTATAACGGTCACGCCACGTTCCTCCGGCCAGAAGAAAGGAAATTTGTCACACCCGAAATGATTCGAGGTACTGTAATTGCCGGGACTATCGATGAAGTCGTCGAGGAAATACGTGCTGCCGAATCTGCCGGGGTTGACGAAATCGCGTTATTGCCAAGTATGGATCACCAAAGAATCACGCTGAACGAGTGCAGGAAGGTCTTAAAAAAACTTTGAAGTTTTATTAGGTGATAGATATTTCTAGGGGTACTTGTGCGTAGTTAGACCTCTTCTCAAGCACCAATACGCTGTTTCCGATAGTCTATTTACGCACTCCATCGATTAGCACATAACGAAACCAGTTTCTTATCCATTCGAAATTACGATCTATAAATCGGTCTGCATTGAAAGCAAACTGCATTAAGCCGTTAGATTCGTACTTAAAAAACATTCTAGATAAAACACCAAAGGGCACGGATAAAAATTCTTCATAAAAAAATTGGGTTTCAAAATATTTTTCAATTTCTACAATATCGCGAATCCTTATGGGTTGCTCATCAGTTGTCCTCGCGTTCTTCGTTAACGCTCTGACGATTTTCCCAACAGGGTTCATATCCAAAGGCTCTAAAAACAGTATCTTTCCATTAGGTTTTAATACCCGGCGAATCTCATCCAAAGCTGAAGCTATATTCA
>CAYOGP010000054.1:0-1458 GCA_964403555.1 uncultured Spirochaetales bacterium
ACCACCTGCAGCAGTTCGTCAAGCAGCTCCGGCGCCACCACCTGCAGCAGTTCGGCAAGCAGCTCCGCAAGTGGCAGCGGTTCGCCCCAGCGCGTCTCCACCACCACCTCCTCCGCAGGCAACGGGCCAAGGCGGCTACCAGACTGTGATGAACTGGTTGTCTCATTATCAGGATACACAGCCCACATTTAGTCCTGGAGATGTTATTCGTCAGGGTGATCTTGAAAAAGCTCGGCCCTTTTTACCACCAGGCTATTTTGAAAAATTCAACTTCCCTGAGATTGAGATTGAAATTCAAGAAACGTTAGATACTCAGCCACATAATAGTTACACCGAGGCCTCTTTTCGGTACGGCGGGCAGACAGGCTTAGCTGCCGATGGTGCCATTACGAATTTTATTGCCGGACAACCCTTCTCAGATGAACGAATCATGGCGGCTTCTCCAGAAGACGCAGGCTTGATGGTTGCATGGAATAACATCTATCGTTGGCAATATACAGGATACTTTCTAAAGGGTTGTCCGATGGTATATCTCGGACCGGGAGAAGGTGGAAAACGCGATGCGGCCATAGAGGCAGGAATTAAAGGTGGCGGACACGTAGTTCGGAGTATGAACATCACGTACCAGCGAGTCTATATGAGCCATTTGTCACATCTCGGTCATCAGGATTATGCGATTGATGTGCGGGATGCAAAAAAGTATCACTGGAAAGAGTGGATGGAATTTACCGAACCTTTTGAGATGCGCGGCGCATCGTTCGTAGTTGAAAGATCTCGGGATCCTCGTGCTCTCGATCAGGTTAATTCTTATTTACCGACAGAGAGGAGAGTTCGGAGGCTTTCTGCAAAAGAAAGGTCCGATGGTTTCGCCGGTTCAGAGATGACGATGGATGACTACGAGGGATTTTCCGGGCGCCCCTTGGATTACGAATGGAAATTCATTGGTAAGAAGAAAGTTCTCTACGTTCTAGACTCGAAACGCCCTCATTCTCAATTTTACGGACCTTTGAGCGACGTTCCTTCTGATCGGTGGCAACTAAGAGATACGTACGTTGTTGAATCTCGACCACTTTATGAGGGACATCCCTACGGAAAGAAGATCACCTTTTTCGATGCACAGACGTTTAATGTTGCAGCGAATGTGATCATGGACAAAGAGGATCGCTTTCTGAAAATTTTCTACACGATTTATAAGAGCCTTGATGGGGATCCAGCTGGAAAGCCAGAAGAGGTGGTGACGCAATGGCGCTCAACGGTCGCTCAAAATTTGCTTAAAAACATCAGTACGGTGACCTGGGGGACTGAAGTTGAGAACCCGGTAATGAAGGCCTCAAAGGTTCGACGTTTGTTCAGTGTTTCGAATCTCACCGGTGGAAGGTAGAAGACCAACCATGACTGCCGTGAGGACCCTGGGTCTAGTTCTTTGCTTTTCCTTGATGTTTGGAGTGAGTCCTTCGG
>CAYOGP010000054.1:1558-9973 GCA_964403555.1 uncultured Spirochaetales bacterium
CTCTCGATGTGAAGCCTCACAACAGTTACACCCAGGCAACCTTTCAGTACGGAGGTCAGACGGGGATAGCGGCTGATGGTGCGATTACGAACTACATCGCCGGTCGTCCGTTTTCGGACGAACGCATACTAGCGACTACTCCCGAAGAAGCGGGTTTGATGATCGCTTGGAACAACATCTATCGCTGGCAACACATGGGCTATCGAACGATGGACGTGAGGATGGCCTACGTAACCCCAGGAATGGGAGGGCGAACCGAAGAGTTAGATGCTGCTCTACTCGGAAATGGACATGTGGAGCGGACTTTGGTTACCCAGTATCACCGGGTTTATTTGAGTCACGTAGCGACCCTAGAACACCAGAATTATGAATTAGATGTCCGAGATGCGAAGAGTATGCATTTTAAGGATTGGATGCAATTTACCGAGCCCTTTGACATGCGAGGTATGGCCTTTGTCTTTGAACGCTTCAGAGATCCTCGAGCCCTAGACCAAGTGAACTCCTACTTGCCTACGGAAAGACGGATACGAAGGCTTTCGGCTAAAGAGCGTGCGGACGCCTTCGTAGGGTCGGAGATGACACTGGATGATTTTGAAGGCTTTTCAGGGCGTGTTCTCGATTATGAGTGGAAGTATCTCGGGTTGAAACATCTCCTGCACGTCCCAGATTCGAGGCAGACCAGCCATGCAAAGTATTTCGGGCCGATGAGTGATATTCCATTTGACCATTGGCAGGCGCGAGAGTTTTATGTCATCGAATCGCGACCGCTCTATGAAGAGCACCCGTACTCCCGAAAGCTCATGTTCTATGACAGGCAAACTTCCACGATAGGGATGGTGCTGATTTTTGATCGTGAAGATCGCTTGTTAAAGGTTCTCTACACAATCTACGATTATCCTCAAGGAGATCCTTCGGGCGAACCCTCGGAGACCGTCGCGCTCTGGCGTGCAAGTGTAGGAATGAATTTGCAGACGAATAGAAGCTCAGTGAATTGGGGCTCTGACGTTACGAGCCCAACAATGAAGGCTTCCAAGGTACGCCGTTTGTTTAGCGTATCTAATCTAACCGGTGGAAGATAAAGAACACAGAGGCGTATTGCGCCTAGTTCTTGTTTTCTGATGCAGTGGGCTTTTTTCGCCCGACTCGTTCGTAGTATCTTTCCGGTATGTCCTCAGGGTTTTTGTAAATTATAAAAGAGCAATGTTGTTTGCCGAGTTCAGCCGCGGGCTCAATGACAACAAACGGATTACCGTTGATATCCATGTCGATTTGTTCCATGGGAGGTTCATGGGTGCAGTAAACGGGAAGGCTGTCCCGCCCGTAGGTAAGAGTTTGTGGCCCCTCAATTTGTAAGAGCGCATCCGGCCCTTCGTATTTTCCTTCGAGAACAAGGCGCCCGCCACTGCCGCAGGGCTTCATTTGGATGACGACCTTCTCTTCGTCTTCAACAATGTTGAGTGGCTGTAAATGCCCGTGAAGCCCACCGACAAACATTTTGATGCGTTTGGCGAGCGTACTGCTATCGCTCCCTCCAATTTTTTTAACGTTTGGTCCCCACCATGCCTTTACACCTTCGTAAAGAACTTTTTCGAGGGCCGCATCGCCGTGATTGCGGCCAACGGCCGATAAGGTAGAAGCCGCCCAGTCGCGGTAAAGATCATGCATCGATTCAAATTCTTTGTACATTCGTTGTGCGATTTTCTTTGCGCCTTCCTTGTCTCCCGACTCTATAGATTCGATGAGTCGGTCTACTGTGCGTTTTTCCATTTCGCGAAGTTCTTTCTCGGCAAAAAGCTTTTCCGACATTCTTTTCTCCTCTTCGTTAAATTATTTTGAAAATCGTGTTATCCGTTGCCAAGAAGATTGATGGCCTTCTTTGTGGCATCGAGCCTGTCCTCGTTAACTGGGCTTACGGCAAGGACTGGTAATCGAGCCCCCGAGGATCGAAACGCTTCAAGTTGGTCTCGACATTCGGATTGTGATCCGTATACGCATACTTGGTCGACTAGTTCTTGGGGTACGCACGCTGCCGCTGCCTTTCGGTTGCGAGAATTCCAGGCTTCGCGAAGATTGACAACTGCTTCATCGAAGCCACACCTTCTCCATTGCCTCCGGTAAAAGGGTAGCTGAGCAAAGAATGCGAGATTGTATTGGGCTGCAGAAAGCGCTGCCTCAGTGTCCTCAGAAATAAAAGTTGGGATGCTTACGATGCAGTCAAGAGCATCAGGGTTTCGTCCAGTGCCCCGAGCGGCTTCTTTTGCAGCATGCATCAAAGTCTCGATATAGCCCCGGGTCGGTAGAAACGGCATTAAGCCGTCTGCGACCTCTCCTGCAACTGAAGCACTTGCAACGGTTAAAGAAGCTAGAAGTACAGGTACTTCATATGGACACTCTTTCCCGGGGAATAGGTTGCTTGCTTTCTCTCCCTGCAGGACTTTCTTTACAGTGACGGCATAGTTTCGAAGTTCCTGTTTTGGATCTTTCATGTCGATGCCTAGCGACTCTAGGAGGGGGCGATGGCTAACACCGAAACCAAGAATGAGACGCCCCTTAGAGATTTCTGAAATCGTATGAGCGGTGTGTGCAGCTAAAAACGGATGTCGAAAGTAAATGTTGGCAATATTTGTGCCGATTTTGATTTGATTGGTATTTTCCGCAATGGCCTGGGTGCATGCAAGAGCGTCTCCCCGTCCTTCGTTAACGAGCACGGCCTCGAAGCCGTTATCCTCAGCCATTTTTCCGAGCTCGATGAAGCTCGAGACTCCAGCATCCACTACCGTCGACAAAACAATTCCAAGTTTATTCATGTTCTTAAGAATAAAAAAAAGCACGATAAAGGGCCATGGGCATGCCTAGCGCGGGACGCTAAGGGACTTTTTAGAAGAATTAAGCTAGTTTTGATGCCAATAATTCTCTTTATCTAACGGCAAGTGATTACCCACACATATAGGGCTAGATCGCCGAAAACTGCGAAGGGCTCCATGGATCAGTTTGGCTGCCATACACGGAATAAGCTTTTAGCAAGACCAACGGGCTGGACGCTACTGATTTGCGCGCTGGCCGTGTCACATTTTATTTCAGGCAGTTCTGAGGCCGCTCTCTTAGGAAACGGCGAAGAAGCTCGCGCAGAAGTTGTACGCATTTACGAAGCGCCTCGAATCGATGGGAATCTAGAAGATCCTGTCTGGCAACAAGTCCCGCCCATTGGCGGCTTGACCCAGTTCGAGCCACGTGAGGCGGTCCCACCTACTTTTCAGACGGAAATTCGCCTCGCTCACGATGGGAAGTATCTATACGCGTATATCCGCTGCTTCGATGACGATCCCAGCAAAATTATCGCGACCAAATTGACGAGAGATTCCCAGTTTGAAACGGACGATAGGGTAACGCTTCTCTTTGATACCTTTCACGATCGTCGTAACGGGTACATGTTTCAATTGACGCCAACCGGTGCGAGGATGGATGGCCTTTCCGAAGCGAATCGCCAGTTCCGAAGGGAGTGGGACGGGATCTGGGATGCTAAGGCACGTATTGATTCCAAAGGCTGGGCTGTTGAAGTTCGCATCCCGTTTCAGACACTCAATTTTGATCCAGAAAAAAGTACTTGGGGTTTTAATGTTCTTCGCGTAATTCGCCGATTAAACGAGCGATCTCGTTGGACGAATTTTTATCAAAATCGAAGTTTTATGGACGTTGCTAATGCGGGGGTCTTGACTGGCTTAGAAGGGCTTGAGCAGGGTCTTGGCTTAGACGTTGTTACCTCGGGTACGGTGAGGCGTCAGCACGAGCATAAGACCTCTCGAGACTTTATGGGAATAGATCCTTCACTCGACGTTTTCTACAAGCTCACCCCTTCGATCACAGGTGTGGCTACCTTCAATACTGACTTCGCAGAGAATTTCGCCGATGATCGACAGATCAACATCACTCGTTTTGATAAATTTTTCCCTGAAACACGAGATTTCTTCCTGCAAGATGCTGGAATCTTTGATGGGTTTGGAGGGGTTGCCCAAAATGGTCGGCCTTATTTCTCGCGGAATATCGGACTGCGGCTAGAAGATCTCGGACTTGTTCAACCTCCCGTAGTCCCCATAAGGGCTGGACTGAAGGTATCGGGGAGAGCAGGTCCACTCAATCTCGGAATTCTCGGTTCCCATACGGACTCAATCGGAGATATCGAAAGGAAAAACCTAGGGATAGCCCGTCTCAGTTACAACATCCTAGGTGAGTCGTCGATTGGCTTGGTTGCTACAAGGGGTGATCCCTCGCAAAACCGGGACAACACACTCTATGGGATCGATTTTAATTATCGGAACAGTCAACTTTCTAATGGCAATACCATGACAGGGGATTTCTGGTTTCAACGGTCTTCGACCACGGGTATGTCTGGTGATTCGCTCGGTTGGGGAGCAAAGATTGCTTTCCCGAATGATAAATGGAACGGCCATATTGGCGTTTACGAGCTAGAAGAAAATTTTTTCCCAGGATTAGGGTTTATTAACAGAGTGGGTATTCGTCGCTATGACGCGGTTGTGAGAAGGCGCTGGAGGCCGCAGAACTGGCTTCGAACGGTAGACAGCAAGCTCAATGCTATGGTCGTCACAGGTGATGATCGTGAGATTCAGTCCAGTCGGTTTTGGTGGCAAGCAATCGATTTAGCTAATCAAGCGGGCGATTCGTTTGAATTTGATGTCGTTTATAGAACAGAAGAACTCGAAGCTGCTTTCGACATCGCTACCGGCGTAACCATGAATCCACAGCGGAAAAGTTGGTACGGATGGAAAGTCTCTTTGGAAACCGCAAATTCTCGACCTGTTGATATGCGAATCGAGCTTGCTTGGGGAGACTTTTGGAACGGTGATATGGTGCTCTGGCGAGGGTGGTGGAACGCCCGGCCCTCGAAGCATTTGACCATTAACATTTTTTACGAGGAGTATGATGTCGCTCTGCCAGAGGGAGATTTTACTAAACGTTTAGTTAGAGCTCGAACGATTAGTGGGATTAATCCAGACCTTTCCATCGAGAGTCTGACTCAGTACGACAACGTACAAAAGAGTCTGGGGTTCCAAATTCGCTTGCACTGGATTATGCAACCAGGAAATGATCTGTATTTAATCGTTGGCCAAGACTTTGATGCGGATGGAGATGGTCTGCGAGGCAGTCGTACCAGCGGTGTAGCAAAGATTGCCTGGACCCATCGCTTTTAATTTAGCCCGTTCCGAGCCAAGTCCCGACTGATTAACATACGTTGAATATCACTTGTGCCTTCGTAAATTTGGCAAACTCGTACGTCTCGATAGATTCGTTCGACAGGGTAATCCGAAAGGTAACCGTAACCACCAAATGTTTGAATAGCGCCAGAACAGACCCGCTCGGCCATTTCGGAGGCGAAGAGCTTTGCCATAGAAGCCTCTCGAAGGCAGCGTTTTCCGGCATCGCGTAATGAAGCGGCATGCAAAACGCCTTGTCTTGCCATTTCCACCTCAGTTGCCATATCTGCCAGCCTATGACCCACGGCTTGGAGGTCAATTATGGGTTGATTGAAGGACGTGCGTTCCTTCGCATAATCGACAGCGTACGCGAGCGCCGCATCGGCCATGCCGACTGCTTGGGCTGCAATTCCGATTCTTCCGATAGAGAGGTTAGCGAGAGCGATCTTGTAGCCTTCACCTGCTTTTCCTAGCATCGAAGATTCACTTACATTTAAGTTGTCCAATAAAATTTGACATGTGTCAGAAGTGCGTTGGCCAAGCTTTTGTTCTTCTTTAGAAATGATGTATCCCGACGAATCCGTCGAACTGAGAAAGCAGCTTATCCCTTTTTTCCCGGCTTCAGAGTCAGTAACACCAAAAATCATTGCAAGATCTGCAATTCTTCCTGAGGTGATAAATTGTTTTGTACCAGTTAAAAAATAGTCGGTCCCTTTTTTGGTGGCTTTTGTTAGGAGGTTGGAAGCGTCCGAGCCTGCTTGGGGCTCAGTAAGTAAGAATGCTCCAAGCCTTTCTCCGGTTGCAAGAGGTGGTAATAGATCCTGTTTTTGCTCTTCGGTTCCATATTCCAAAATAGCTGCACAGACTGGAGAGTTTTGGACGCTCATGATAGTAGAAATTCCGCCATCTCCCCGAGCTATCTCCATTAAGGCAAGAACGTAAGAAACCGTGGTTGTTCCGGAACCGCCATATTCCTCGGGAACGCACATAGCAAGCAGCCCCAGTTCTCCCATGTTTCTTATTACCTCTTTGGGCACCTTGCCTGATCGGTCCCGTTCTGTCGCAAAGGGGGCTAGCTCAGCTTGGGCAAACTCACGGGCTGTGGCTTGAATTAGCAATTGCTCTTCAGATAGGATCATGAGATCTCCAATTTAATTTTCATTTCTTAGTCTAGGTCTTGTCTACCGGTCGTTGAAGTGAAAACAAGATAAAGTGAGAGCTTCGAAAGGTTCTCTGCTTTATTTTCTGTACGGCAGGGCAGTAGAATTCAACTAGGAGGCAGGAGGACTGATCTTGACTGAGGACCAACTTACCCCGGTGATAACTGAAGTTCGTGAAGCACACTGCTTTGATGAGACAGCTCTAAATGGATATCTCTCTAAAAATATGTCTGGATACGAGGGGAGCCTTAAAGTCTGGCAATTCGAGGGAGGTCAGTCGAACCCTACGTTTCTTCTCGAATCCGGTGAATCCCGTTACGTACTGAGGAAAAAACCTCCCGGAGAACTTTTGCCGAAGGCGCATGCGGTTGAGCGGGAGTTTAAGGTTATGGACGCCCTCCGAGAGAGTGAAGTGCCTGTGCCTGACGTAAGAGTCTTGTGCCAAGATGAAAATATTATTGGAACACCCTTTTATGTGATGGAACATGTAGAAGGTCGGGTTTCAAGAGAAGCGTCTTTGCCGGAGATGAGTCCATCCGAGCGTGGATCAATTTACGATTCGATGAACGATATACTTGCGAAGCTGCACAGGACCGATTTTGCCTCAGTTGGTTTGGAAAAATTTGGGAAAGCGGGAGAATACATTCCGAGGCAGGTAGCTTTATGGATCAAGCAATATCGCGCTGCACAGACAGAAGTAATTCCGGCTATGGAAGCTCTGGTCGAGTTTTTGCCGAGGCGGATTCCATCTGAGGATCTTACTGCAATTGCGCATGGCGATTATCGTCTGGAGAATACGGTTCTGCATCCTTCCGAGCCCCGCATAGTAGCGATTCTAGACTGGGAGTTGTGTACACTGGGCCACCCTCTCGCTGACCTGGCATATAACACTATGCCGTATCGACTTCCGGAAGGCGAAGAGAACAGTTTTGGAGGCTTGGACCTTGAACTTCTCGGCATCCCTACTGAGGAAGATTACGTTCGCTCCTATGCGAGCAGGGCTGGCCGAGGGGAGATAGTTGACTGGCCCTTCTATCAGGTATTCGCCCAGTTTCGCCTGGCTGCAATCTGTCAGGGTGTCTATAAGCGAGGTCTTCAGGGTAATGCATCATCGGATCATGCCCTAGAGAGGGGAGCGAAGGCTAAAATGCTTGCTGAAACAGGTTGGCAAATCGCTCAAGAGAAGATGGATGCTTAATTTTTGCTCTTTGGAAGCCCCAGCTATCTAGCCGGGTGGATCACACCCGTATAGAATAGATGCACTATAAAGGAGAATGAAATGGGTTCGCCGGTTCCAGTACTTAATGGCTTGAAAGTAGTAGAAATGACAGTCTGGGTGGCTGGCCCATCAGCCGGCGGGATTATGGCCGACTGGGGTGCAGATGTGGTCAAGGTGGAGCCTCCTGTTGGTGATCCTCAGAGAAATCTTTTCAAGGCCATTGGCTACAAGGAGGACATGCCCAATCCTGCCTTTGCCTTGGATAACCGTGGCAAACGAAGCGTCGTTTTAGATCTGCGTAGCGATGAGGGAAAGGCTGCTATGGAGAAGCTTTTAGAGGGCGCAGATATCTTTCTCTCAAATATGCGCCCCTCGGCTTTGGAACGTTTGAATTTACATCCAAGTCAGGTGCACGAACGTTTTCCGAAATTGATTGTGGCTACCGTCTCTGGTTATGGACTAGATGGGCCGGAAGCAGGTAGGCCCGGCTATGATATTGGAGCCTTTTGGGCTCGTGGCGGAATTGCAAGGCACCTCGTTCCCAGAGACGCAGCTCCTGTTGGCGTTCGTGCGGGTTTGGGTGACCACGTCACGGGAATCAGCACGGTTTCAGGAATTCTGGGCGCAGTTTTCGAAAGAGGCAGGACGGGAAAAGGCCGAATTGTAGAAACCTCGCTCCTTCGTGCAGGTGCGTACACAATTGGCGGGGATATTGGAATCCAGCTGCAATTCGGGAGGATCGAGTCCACTAAAGCTAGAGATAAGAATCCTCTGGCACTTGTTAACTGCTACGAAGCTGGGGATGGCAAATGGTTTTGGTTAATTG
>CAYOGP010000055.1:0-9957 GCA_964403555.1 uncultured Spirochaetales bacterium
TAACGTGGCGTCGGTATTCTCGTGGGCTCTTGTTTCGAAGGTAGATGTAGGCCCCTACCCGAGTGTAGAACGATGGCTTAAAAATATTACATCGCGTCCAAAATTCAAATTAGCTGCTACAGGGAAGAGGTAAACCATGAAATTTAGTGTGACGATACAACCAAAGCTTGACGATTGGAAAGTAATTAAGGAAGCCGAAGATCTGGGATATGACGCTGCCTGGGTACCCGACTCTCAAATGATATGGTCGGATTGTTACGCAACAATGGCGTTAGCTGCACAGGCGACTTCGAAAATTGAAATCGGGACCGGAGTAGCAATTCCAGGTACGAGAATTGCCCCAGTGACCGCTCATTCGATTGCAAGCATCAATTTAATCGCACCAGGTCGAACTTTTTTGGGTATTGGGACCGGACATACTGCGATGAGAGTAATGGGTATGAATCCCATGCCGATCAAGCCATTTAGAGAGTATCTACGGGTTGTTCGATCCTTGTTGAATGGCGAAGAAGTTGAATACTCACTAAACGGAAAAACCCGACCTATTCGATTTCTTCATGAAGACCTTGGCTTTCGGAATATCGAAGATTCAATTCCGATTTATGTAGCTGCAAATGGGCCAAGGGCTTTACAGACAGCGGGAGCCTATGGTGATGGTTTAATAACGGTATTTGCTGACGAACCCGAAATGATGACCTTCACCATGGGGATGGTAAATCAAGGCGCTCAAGAAGTTGGCAGAGATTTAGGACCGAACTACCACACAGCAGCATTAGCCTTGCCAGTAATTCAAAGACCAGGAGAAGCGATTGATTCGGAGAGAATTGTACGCCAATGCGGATCGTTTGTTACAGCGGTTCTTCACTTCGTTTACGAAATCTATAATTATACTAAGCAAGAAGAAGTTGTTCCAGAATACATGAGAAGTATTTGGGACGAATATCGAGACTTTGTAGATAGTATGAATACGAAAGAAGATCGTCGCTTCCAGGAGCTCCACGATGGTCATTGCACTTATCATGTTGAAGCTGAGAGGAAATTTATTACACCAGATATGATTCGTGGGGTGTGTATAGTAGGTAGTCCAAGCGAAATTGTAGAAGAACTTAGAAAAGCTGAATCTTTAGGCTTAAAAGAAGTAAGTTTATTGCCTTCAATGATAGGATTCCGGGAATCGATGGAAGAGTTTGCAGCCGAGGTTATGTCGAGCGATTGATCTAATGGAAAGTCAAAACTTTTCCTATCTGATGCAATAACTTCTTATGTCAAAACCGTTCATACCAAAGCTAAGCACTTCTAGAGAAGAAGGACTAAGGGCAACACGTGTGGGACTTGGGGAATCGCGAGGCGCAGATATCTACTATCGTCTGATCAGTCGCAGTTGGTTTTGGTTGATTACTGCAATCTGCTTTTCGTTTTTAGGAATCTCTCTAGCTTTCGCGTTGATTTATCATTTTCTTCCAGGTTCTGTTAATAACGTAAATCCGAATTCATTTGCCGATGCATTTAATTTCAGCATTCAGACTTTATCGACTTTAGGCTATGGAAATTTTTCTCCAGAAAGTACAGCCTCACATGTTCTTGTCACAACCGAGGTTCTTTTGTCTCTTTTACTAACTGCAGTATCTACTGGTTTAGTGTATGCAAAATTCTCAAGACCAATGGCAAAATTGCTCTTTAGCGAAGTTGCATTAATAAATCATTATGAAGAAAGTAGCGCCTTAACATTTCGAATTGCGAACAGAAGAGGAAACCGCATTATTGACGCGGACATTCGTGTGACATACGCGCGAAATCGTATATTGCAGGATGGAAGTTACCATCGAGACCTTATTGATTTGCCTCTTAGAAGATCGATCGCGCCGGTCTTGTCCTACACCTGGAGCGTATTTCATGATATCAATGAGAAGAGTCCTTTGTCGGACGCAACCTATCAATCAATTCGTGATGAAGACGGTTCGCTAATGGTAAGTGTAAACGGAATAGACGAAGATTTAGCTACTGATGTTCTTGCCCAACACGTTTATGGTGACACTGTAATCATATGGGGTGGGAAGTTCTTAGATATTCTGTCTGTTGACGAGAAAGGCAGAACAAAAGTAAATTACGATCTTTTCCATAAATTTGAATTGGAGGATTATGATCAACACTTATGATTTTGTACCGGGTTTGATTAATCCTATTGAAAACTCTACAGAAGGGTATTGGTTTATCTTTCAAAATCGAAACCTCTTAGTGTCTTTGGACTATAAACTTGAGACGTCTAGCGGTCCTTTTCGAATGGGGCTCGAGCCCTTAAGAACGCAATATCTAGGAGAATTAAACGGCGAAAAATGCTTTTCCGGAGAAGTTTCTAAAGATTCAGAACCGCCTGAAGGAATGAGATTTCGCGACCTTCGTTCTCTTTATAAAAGAATTCCAAATGATTTATATCATGTCGCTGGACGCGCGGTCCTGATAAATGATTGGGATAGGAATCATTGCTTTTGTGGTGCTTGCGGGAAACCCACTAAGACATCTTCTAATGAGCGTTCGCGAGTATGCTCGGAGTGTAAACTTCCTCATTTTCCAAGGATCGCTCCTGCCATTATTACATCAGTTGAACGTGATCGTGAGATTCTCCTTGCTAGATCCCCACACTTCCCTCCGGGTATTCTTTCAATACTTGCGGGATTTGTTGAACCGGGTGAAAGCTTAGAAGAAGCAGTAAAGCGCGAGGTTCGCGAAGAAACAGGTATCGACGTCGGTAATATTAAATACTTTGGAAGTCAACCCTGGCCTTATCCCAATAGTTTGATGTTAGGTTTTCAAGCTGAATATAAATCCGGAGAAATTGAAATTGATGGAGTAGAAATTGAAGAGGCCGATTGGTACTCGGTCGAAAACATGCCTACAACTTTTGCGGGAGATATCAGTATCTCGCAGTGGTTAATCCAAGACTTTATAAATCGAAAAAAAAACTTATGAGAAAGCTTCAATCATTTCTAGTTTTAGTGAGTTTTAAATGTACCCGTTCTGCTATTAATTTTGAAAACGACTCGTCTCCGAATGTGCCAACGCGGATTCTTAACTGACTAATCCGAGGGGACTGGGTAATCAACTCAATCTGAACGGTTTTTCCATCTGCACGTCGTGCAAAGATGAATCCACGATTTTCATCCAGATTTTTTCTCTCGACAGGTATTCCCAAATTTTCTAGCGAGTAGAGTGTACTCGCCCAAAGTCGATTTAGAGAGACGGCCTCAGTTGAGCTATAGAGCCCCTTTGCGTATGCCGAACCCACAGCGGAAATAGCACCGACGCCTGCTCCGGCAGCCAAACAACTCGTCAGAGCGAAAGGCAGCAATAACAGCGTTAATAATTTGGCTCTCGCTTTCTTCTTCGTAGCCTTCCGAGCATAGGCCATCACGTCCCCCCGATTTGGACTCCTTCATTATAGGAGTGTCTTGAATTCGTTCCACTTTTTGTCTCATTGAACTTTTTTTTGGTAGCGGGTAAGCCTAAAAGAGTTACTAGACTACTTGCCATTCAAGCCAGTAACGGTTTATTTTGGGTAACAACAGGGGAAAAATTTTATATGACTCAATTAAATGAAGATTTCCTGCATACACGAGTTTGCGAGCTTCTTGAAATTGAATTTCCAATTGTTTCGGCGGGAATGGGGTTTGTTGCACGGGCGGAATTGGCTGCTGCAGTATCGAATGCTGGTGGTCTTGGTGTTATTGGGGGAGCAGGCTTCGCACCAGAGCGCTTGAGGTTCGAGATTCAAAAATGTCGACAGCTTACAGACCGACCTTTTGGAGTTGATCTAATTCTCCCTATACAGATAACCGGAGAAGTTTTGTCACCAAGACCTCTGAGTGAACGCCCTGTACAAATGACCAACGATGATTATGACGATGGGCACGGCGAATTCGCGATTCAGCACGGACGAAGGATTCCTCCAGAGGAATCAATGCGGATCGTTGTTGAGGAGGAGCCTCCCGTTTTTGTCTCGGGGTTAGGTAACCCCGCTCCTTGGGTGAAAGATTTGCACAGCCGTGGTTGTAAGGTGATGTCACTTGTTGGTACAGCAAGAGCTGCACGGAAAGTAGTAGATGCTGGAGCAGACGTCGTGATTGCTCAAGGAACGGAGGGAGGAGGGCACACGGGAAGGGTCGCTACCTCTGCTCTCGTTCCAGCGGTTGTAAAGGCGTCAAGATGCGTACCAGTTTTGGCTGCTGGTGGGATAACTACAGGTGAGGGGCTAGTAGCGGCTCTTTCTCTTGGGGCATCAGGTGCTTGGCTGGGTACACGGTTTGTCGCGAGCGAGGAAGCGCACGGGCACGCAAATTATAAAAAGAAAATTGTCGAAGCTGATGAGGATAGCACCGTGATTACTCGATGTTATTCGGGTAAGACCCTTCGTACAATCAAGAACCTTTGGACCAAAGATTGGGAGTCGAGACCTCAAGATATCCTTCCGTTCCCGGATCAGTTCAGAAATTCAAAGCACGTTTATGTTCTTGCTCGCAGGGATGGAGATACAGACTGGGGATCAATGCCTTGCGGCCAAGGGGCTGCTTCAATTACCGACATTCTGCCTGCAGGTGAAATAGTAAGAAATGTGATATCGGAAGCGAGGCGTGCGGTGTCGACGTCAATTCTAAATCGTTGATTACTTTTCGATCATGAATCTGGGATCGCTTTGGTAGGGAAAACTTTGAAGTTCGCTATTTAAGGAATCGGGATCAAAGTGCCAATACTGTCGAATCTCTGAAATTTTAGTGCCCTCAAATTCGTAGTGTTCGGAACCTCGGACGCAGAATTCTCGTCCCTCATGTTTTCCAGTCATTGACCATTCGATTGCTGACGCATTTTTTTCTGTAATGCACGTATTAACTAGCCAACGAGCAGATTCCCATTTACTTCGAATTCTTACCCAGAACTCACCAATCGTTTTAGAGTTTCGGATAGGAGAGTGATTCATATCATAAACTACGGCATCTAGAGTGAAGTGTGAAGAGATCTCTGCAGCACTGCCTTTAGTGCACGCTTCGAAATATTTTTCTATACGTTCATGTGGTTTCAAACGCTCTTCTCGTAGCTAAGGATGATAGCCGACGAGGCTTGTCGGACCCCGTCACCAGTTTGTTCAAATCAGAGGAATAACCTTTTGCGCAAAGTCTCGAGCAACCGCGTGGGCATGTTTCAAGGGAGGAAGAATACTGACCTCTGAAAGTCCGGCAGCTTCCGCTTTACGAATTTTTTCGGCAATTTCTTGTGGTCCACCGACAATACAAGTTCCCTCAATTGCCTCAGGAGTAACAAATTTGTACTCAGATTCAGGTGCAAAACTACAATGCCCATCGTGTATTTCCTGGTATCTCCGATCGGCGGGGGTCTCCATCGTGTTTACATGGTCTACGTATTCTTCCCATACACCTGAAAGATACTCGGGGACTACCTCGTCATCTTTGGTGTATTGCCATACCTCGTAGACGAAATGTATACAACATACAACCCAAGAACTCGCGAGTTCTCTTACCCTTTCAGACTCGAGAGTCTCGCCTGCATTAAGGACGACTGTCGAGGTTAAAGCCGTTGTATAAAAGTCCTCGGGAAGGTCACGGCTGGCTTCGTCGGCACCTTCTCGGACCATTCCCATGTGAAAACTGAGCGTCTCCGGCTGCTCATTGAAGAGTGAGATTAGTCCGTCTCCGAACTCTCCCGCGGTCTTTAGAGCGAGAGGGCCGTTTCCGGCTACATAAATTGGGATCGGGTTTGTAAGATTTCGAAATCCCGGCCCGTGGTTCATAAACCTGATGTTTCGGGTACGTTTTCCTAATTTAAAATCCACGTCAGTATCGTTTAAAAGGGCGCGAAGCACTCTGAGATACTCCCTAAAATTTTTGATGGTCATAGGGTTTTGTCCCATGATCCGCATAGCGGTATGACCGGTCCCTATTCCGCAGAATACTCTGCCGGGCGCGAGTTCGTTTATAGAGGCCAAAGCAGCCGCAGTAGTAGGAGCAATTCGGCAACCAGGGATGGCAACTCCGGTACCGATCTTGATTCGCGACGTGTTGGCGGCTGCTAGGGCCATGACGGAATAGCAGTCTGACCACTGCATCTGAGTATCTGGTACCCAAGCAGCGTCGTATCCTAAATTTTCGAGTTCCTTTATAAACTGCCAGTCGCTAATTCGAGTCTGTACATGTGCACTGAATTTCATGTCGATTCTCTCCTTGAATTTTAATTAATAACGTTCTTAGTAATCGCAATTCTATTTCCCGTAAATGATCCCATGACAATTCGGTCGCCTGCTTCGACCGCCACTGTAGCTCCCCCGAAAGGTGCTCCGCTCCCTTCGATTATCGTTTGGCTTGAGCCATCTTTGGGGTCTACAAGAACAATTGAGAAATTAATTCCGCAATAGTCGCTTTCTGAATGCGAACATGCACGTACTTCCGCAAGAGTCGCGTCATGCGAGGCTATCAGAAGGTCTCCCGATTTGTTGAAACTTAAATTGTCTGGCGAAGGCATCTGAGCTGTCCATAGGTTTTCCCCGCTTATCCTATCAATCGCTACTACTTGATTTCCGAGATAGTGTGCGACGTATAAAGTCAGACCGTCTGCTGAGGCCAAGATTCCGTTGTTGATAGCGCCTTCACTTTTTGGAATTTTCTTCCACTGGGTTTCGGGTAACCATTCTAAAACGTATCCAGTGGGCTCTTGATCTGTTTCTGCACGCTGCAAGAGTTCGGAGATATCTCCATGCGGCATCATATGAGTAACAACGAAACCATTTCCGGGGAGTGCCGCCACGTCGTTGAACCAAACTTCTTTGTCGGGAGCGACTACGCAACCCCTCCAGATCAGACCGGGGTCTTGGGTATCTTTTCCAGTCAATTCAAAAAACTCAACCGATTCTCGTCCTCGATGATTAACGACCAGTAACTGATCGGTACCGTCACTTCTTTGGCCCATATGAATTCCATGAGGAGCAATTTCTTCTGGTGCACCTGGACAATCAGAATTTCCCCAGATAATTGCGTCTTCCACCACGGCTTTAGTGGACGCGTTCGGGAAAAGAATTGAGCGTTCCTTAGTGACTATATTTATCAGGCTTAATACGGTCGCGTGTTCACCATTAAGGCCGCCATATTCGCTAACCAATAAGAGTGATTCATCTGGGAGAACTTCTAGATCCTCAGGGTGATAAAAACCTTCGATTATTTCCAGTTCCGGATCACTCCCGCAGGAAAATAGAAAAAAGGAAAAAACTAGCACTGTTAATATCCTTGGCATTCTGTTTACTTCCTACCTTTCAACTCTCGTATAGATGTCGAGATATGACTACGTTTTGTATTTCTGTCGCCCCGTCCAAATACTGTGACAGTTTTGCATATCCGAGGTGGCGACTTGATACGGATTCAGTCTTCGCTCCATTAGCGCCCATCACTTGCATGCAATCGACAAGCCCTTTAAGACAGGCACGAGAAGCAAATTTTTTAGCGTGCGCTGCGTATAGGCTGGCCGGTTCACCGTTGTCGAGTTTCTCTAGGGCCACATTTGCAAGAGCTCGGCTAGCCTCCAGATCAGTCGCGACATCAGCTAGCATCCATTGTACACCCTGGAACTCTCCGATTGCTTGGCCAAAAGCATGCCTTTGCGTAGTTGTTGAAAGAGCTTCCTCTAGACCTCGTCTGAGTAGACCGCAACACATAGAGGCCACGGTGGCTCGGGCAACGTCAATGGCGCTCAGAGCAGATTTCAGTGCTTGACCGGGCTTGATTAAAAGCGCTGATTCTGGAACTTCCACGTCTTTAAGGGTAAAGCCTCCCATTCCGAAGGCTCGTCCTGCGAAGAGGTCGAAGGAAAACCTTCTCATCCCAGGTAAATCGGCCTCGACAAGGAACATTGCGATACCTTTGGGCCCACTTCCTGGATCGGTCTGCGCGTAGACTCCAAAAAAATCTGCCGACTCGGCACGCAGGATCCAAGCCTTTTCTCCATTAAGAAGAAATCCGTTGCTGGTACGGGTCGCGACATCGCTACCACTCTGTGGCTCGGTGAGAGAGAACACTCCCTGGATCTCGCCGGCTTTCATCCGTGGTAGATAGCGATCTCGAAGTTTTTCATTCCCATCACCAAGAATCGCCCATGCGAGATAGTTGTGTGAAATTAAAGCAAGAGCGAATGGAAAAAAGCCTGCTGAAAGCTCTTCAGCGATGTGGCCTACATTTTTGTAGGAAAGTTTTGGCCCGAAAGGTTCAGGTGCCATAACGAGGGTAAGGCCTGCCTTAGCTGCCTCTCGATGTAAGGATTCAGGGAATAGCCCAGCGATTTCCCACTCCTGGGCTTTGTCGACCAGGTGATCTCGTGCAAAACTTCGCGCAGCATTTTTCCACTCATCAGAATCGATAACTGATTTGGTCATAATTTCCGTTTTTTCTACCATCGAGGGTCTATCGCATGAATACCATTCT
This sequence comes from uncultured Spirochaetales bacterium, assembly GCA_964403555.1. GTDB lineage: Bacteria > Myxococcota_A > UBA9160 > UBA9160 > UBA6930 > UBA6930. The sequence continues at coordinate 8,472 of CAYOGP010000055.1, forward strand.
AACTCCAACAGGGCTTAAAAGTGTCGTATTGCTTCTGGCACTTGTGGCCCTCTGGGGAACTGCATTCGCTGTTTTGAAAGTTGCTATCAGGGACCTCTCTCCGATCGAGGTGGCTGCAGGCCGATTAATTACGGCCGCGATTGTTTTAAATCTGTGGCTGTTTCTTAGCGGCTCTAGGTATCCGAAGGATGCAAGACGGTGGAGTTTTTTCTTCGTTCTATCGATCTTAGGAAGCGTTATTCCATTTACGGTTATTGCTTGGGGACAAAAAGCTGTCTCGAGCGGGACGGCGGGACTTCTCATGGGAGTAATTCCACTTTTTACTTTGCTTTTGGCGCATTTTTATGCACCCGGTGAACGAATGAATTTATTTCAGTGCCTGGGGTTTTTGCTTGGATTTGCCGGTATAGCGACACTTATGGGTCCTGAAGCAATCATGCAGCTAGGTGGGACTTCAGATGATTTTCTTAGGCAAGCTGCCATATTGTTTGGTGCTTTTTGCTACGCGTTGAATGCGATCGTCGTTCGCAGGCTGCCGGAGACTTCTCCACTGATCTCTGCAGCAGCTGTTATGACTCTGGGTGCTCTCTTGGTCTGCCCAGTTGTTTTGATTAATTTTTCACAGTTCCGTGAGGTGAGCTGGTCGTCCATTGTTGCGGTGATCTGGCTAGGGACTGTCTCAACCGCCGTAGCAACAGTGTTGCTTTACAAACTAATCTTTTTGTCGGGCGCCACTTTTGCTTCTTTGATGAATTATTTAATTCCTTGCGTAGCACTAGTAAGCGGTACGCTATTTCTCGATGAGATTATTGATTATCGCGCCGGCTTCGCCTTGTTCCTAATCCTTTCAGGGATTGGAATCAGTCAACTCCTCAGGGAATCCTAGGAAACCTTACGCTCCCAGGAGTGGAAGAGGTCTCCTGCACTTTCGGCGAATATTTTCATCATGGAGCGAGTTTGCTCGTAAGGAATACTCGAATAGCTGAAGCATCCGCTGGTTTCAAAATCACCAATTAGTTCTCGTCGCTTTTCCATCTTGTCGCAGATCATGGCTGGATCGCCCCATAAATTTGCTGCAAGGAAACCTTCAACCATAGCCTCCTTACCCATTTCTGCCATCTGCTCTGCGGCATTGGCATAATGCTGATAGGAAGTCCCAGCTTCCGTAAAGTGCTGCTTTTCAAGCATCTCGTAGTGATCGAGCACATGCATCAGGTAGTGCGTCATTTTATCTCGCGCAACTTCCTCTGCCTTTTTGACGTCTTTGTCGATCGAAATAAAGTCAGCAATAACAAATGGGGGAGCATCCTCGCCCTGCTTGGACCGGAAGTTTTCTTTATAACCGTTGCACGCATCCACCATGCTCTCCCAGGGAAATTGGGAAAACATCATTGCACCCATACCAAGTTCTGCCGCTACTTCAAACGAGTCGGGTGACATGCACACCATGAAACGACGCCCCTTAAAGCCCCTTATTGGTCTTGGT
>CAYOGP010000056.1:0-8473 GCA_964403555.1 uncultured Spirochaetales bacterium
TATGGGCTTCTCTAGGAGTTCTTTACCATCCAGGCGAGCTTCCTGCCGAAATGCGAATCTTTCACGTAATCCCAGTGATTGGGATTTTCGGGATTATCTTATTAGTGGCTATTCCAATGTTATTTCGTAACGTAAAATTCCAAGATAGTGGTTTTTTTTCGAGCAAGATTTTTTCTAGCGTTCGCAAAGCAAATTTTTGTAAGTACTTAACTGTCATGGCAATTAAGACACCTTCTCTTTTAATTGGCGTGTGGGTTTATAGTAAATCTATCGCTTTGTTCGGAATTGATGTTTCATTTCGAGAAATGCTTTCAATTTTACCAGTCATATTTTTCGGAACTTTTATTCCTGGACCTTTTAGGGCTGTTGCTGTTTCACTCTGGCCAGCTCTTTATTCTGATACGCCTGGAGCTGCAGCATCGTTTGGCTTTGTTCAACACAATTTTTTTATACTTTTCAATGCAACCATAGGTCTTTTATTCATTTCAAACGCAAATCGGAATTTGAACTCTAAAATTTAACTGCAATCCGATTTCGTATACCAATAAAAATAGAGAGCAGTGTCGTAAAGCAAAGGAATCGCGCGCAAAACACTAATACGTTTTCAAATTCAAACGAGATTTCGGCATCGAGAACCTTTACGCCTAACCAAACGCCAATCAGTGCATAGTAAGAAATACCATTGAAGCGACCAATAAAAGTTGGCGTAAGTGGTGTGCGATTTGTAATAAAATCCCAACTATATTCTATGAAGGAAATAGGAATAAGACCGATTAAAAAGTACGTTTCTGATCCAGAAATAGCCAATGCGAGGAATCCAGTGGTAACGAACAGTGCATCGCAACTATGATCGAAGAATCCCCCCAGACTTGAAACCTCTCCACGTTTTCTTGCTATGTGACCGTCCAAAAAATCACTTGCTACGCCTAGAAGAAAAATTGACAATGCGATTGAGTACTCAGCCTTCACAATGAGAAAGAACAAAGAAAAAGCAAGAAAAGCTCGTGATGCCGTAATTAAAGTAGATAGACTAAAAATTCTCACGACAGATTGAACATCCTCGCTCGTGGGCTGTCTCACTTAGTGTGAGGAGCTAAGACCCTAACCCCAAAGAGGAAGCGATGCCTAACATAAAAGCAACACAAATCGAGCTGGTTAACATTATTTTACTCTCGATTGTTACGGCTGCGATTTTTGTTGGCGGGCTGGCTGCTTGCTCCTCTGAACCAGATAACGTTGACCCCCTAGTAAAAAGAGGAAAAGTTGTATACCAGAATAATTGCATCGCATGCCACGCGCCCGATCCAACTATTGGAGGTGGCCTCGGCCCCGCTGTTGACGGCTCCTCTCTGGAGCTTCTGACCGCGCGCATCGTTCATGGCAACTATCCCGAGGGTTACAAGCCCCGAAGGAAGACCGGAATTATGGTTGCCTTACCTTTTCTGGAACCAGAGATACCCGCATTGGTAGCCTATTTAAACCAAGAAGATTTCAAGGATTAGGATTCAGGAGACAGAGGAGGGCGATATTTCAGCACCCTCCCCTGTCATAGCCATTTTCTAAATGAACTAACCGTTCAGAAATGTACCGACGAGATACAGGACGACAGTCAAGATCACTCCGCCATGGATTGTCCCGGAAACCGAGGCAAGAGGCTTTTGCGTACCCTTCCCTGGAGCCGATATTCCGTTCCACTCAACAGCTAGAATTATCAAGCCGGCTACGATCCAATAAGTCGAATCATTTGTACCGTTGTTAAACGTTGCCAAGTGGGATGCAGATGCCATGAAAAACAACATTGGAATCGACAGAAGCGTATTCGTGCGCGAGGCATTCGCCGCTTTGGGTGCGAGCGCCGCTACCTCCGGGTTCGCCTGACCACCCCCAGCAACGGCCTCCGCCGAAGCCATCACTTTTTGTTGTATCGGCCAAATTACGAACCAGACATTTGCCCACATGAAGGTTCCAATTAGACCACCTGTAAGAATGCGTGTCATGTAAGGATCCGTAATTTCTGTGCCTTGATGTAGACGCATGAAAATGATGCACCAACCTGAAATGATCGTGAACATCGCACCCCATCGGAACCACCAAAGCGCTTTTGGTAGTAGACCTCTTACGACCTGGCTACGAGCCTGGCCTCCGAGTTCTGTCGCAAAAAAAGGTGTCTGAACAAAGTTGAAGTAATAGAGCATGCCTATCCAGGCGATACCCGCAAGAAAATGAATCCAACGAAAGAGAAATTGCCATCCATCAGCTGTTGTAAAAAGTTCCATTCGTGCTCTCCTCTCGGACCTTAGTCTCCAGCCACTGCTATCGGCCGGTTATAAAGTCGAGCAAATGAACAATGTCGTTTTGACATTTTTCGGCTTTTTGTCCCCCCCAAGTAGGACAAACGAATTCTAGGAACTTTCGCACGAGCTCACTCGTGGTTTTTAAATAAGAAAGCACTCTTAGCTTGTAACTCACGCCCAGTGGCGAATTCGTGTAGTGATATTACCCCATCCTAGCTCTTCAAAGAGATCTCCGACCTCTGCTTCAAGAGCGCCTTTATAAGAAAGATCTTGAATACTTACTTCAGACAAGGCTGGTACATCACGAACTACTGTCGCGAGTCGTCGCATTTTAAAAGCTTGGTCACGGTGTTTGAGGAATCGCTCGCCGAGTTTTCGAGGCCCCCTGAATGGAACAGCCTCCCATTCGTTCAGAGACTCAGGAAAGTCTTCCAATGCGCCAAACGTAGACAGAGCAGCTGCTGCTCCCTTAGAACCAATTCCTGGTACCCCCGGTAACTCGTCAACTGCGTCTCCCGCCAGTCCTAAATAGTCCGGGATCTGCTCCGGTGAAACGCCGAACTTATTTCGGACCCCGTTGGCGTCAAGCAGAGTGTCTCGAGCAAGATCAAACAGTTCCGACCGTCCGTCCTCAGTAATCAACTGTGCAAGATCCTTATCCGAACTAACGATCCTCACGTCACCACCCTCGGTAAGAACGCGATCAGTTAATGTTGCGATCAAATCATCCGCTTCAAAGTTTTCCACCTCGAAACAAGGAATACCTAGAGATTTTGCCAAGGAACGACAGATTTCAAATTGAGGCTCTAGATCAGCAGGAGGCTCAAGTCGCGATGCTTTGTATTCAGGAAAAATTTCATTGCGAAAGCTAGTTGCAGCTGCATCAAAGCAACAAACCAGGTAGCTTGGCTCTTCATCGAAAATATATTTCAGCAATGTATTTGCAAATCCGTAGGCGGCAGAAGTTGGCTTGCCACCCGGACTGGCCATAGGCGGGAGGGAATAGTAGGCACGAAAAATATAAACGTGACTGTCGAAGATATGGATTTTTGCACGTGACAAGGAAAGTCCGCCTACCTGAAGCTATTCAAACCGTTCTTCAAAGACTGACTCGGCAATTGTCTCTGCGGCGCGATTGACTTCGAGATCTTTTCCACTTCCTTTTCCACGACGGTTCCACTCCACTATCCCCCTGCCTAAACCTTTAGGTCCCACGGTCAATCGATGAGGTATTCCTATTAATTCTGAATCTTTAAACTTTACGCCCGGGCGCTCGTCGCGGTCGTCTAAGAGAACTTCGATACCCATATCCATCAGGGATGAATAAAGCCTCTTACCTGTTTCGATGGCATCGGAATTCTTAGGATTTAAAACAGTGATAACCACTTCAAAAGGTGCAACCGCAACCGGCCACACTATCCCCGCGTCATCATGATTTGTCTCAACCACCGCAGCAACGGTACGTCCTACTCCAATTCCGTAAGAACCCATTACAATTGGACACTCTTCACCGGATTCATTTAGAACCCTTGCCCCAAGCGAGTCGCTATATCTCGTTCCCAATTTAAAGATATGCCCGACTTCGATCGTTTTCTGTACAGAAAGCTCCGCTCCGCAAACTGAGCACGGTTCGCCGTGCTGAACCTCTCTCAAATCTAAGAACTGACGAACCGATATGTCACGCTCTATCTTCACCTTACGAAGATGAAAGTCATCCTCGTTCGCGCCAGTAGTCATATTTGTTCTACCTTGGAGAGCTCTGTCGGCCACTACGGGAATATGAGAGACTCCCACTGCTCCAAGACTTCCTGGGTGTGCTCCCAGCGTTGCATAGATTTCATCACTATCGGCGGGGCGACAGCTCGATGCACCAAGTCCATCAGCCAGTTTTTGCTCGTTTAACTGATGGTCACCCCGTAAAAGCACAAGATGGAGGTCCTCATCGAGAAAAAAAACTAACGTCTTTATCTGATGGTCCCCTAGGGCACCCCCTTCGAAGTTAGCCAGATCTTCGATTGTTCGGACACCAGGGGTAGAAAACTTTTCTGGCATGTCCTCGACCTCAAGGTCATGAACTTCGGTTAGTGCAGAAGTGGCCTTTTCTACATTTGCGGCATAGCCACAGGCGTCACAGGAAGCCACCCAGTCCTCGCCCGCCGGACTCTTGACCATAAATTCTATCGACTCGTTACCGCCCATTGCCCCTGAAGAGGCCTCCACTGCCAGGGGATCAAGACCACACTTCTCAAAAATTGTTCTGTAGGCTCTGAAATGACTCTCGAACTGGAGGTCAAGGCCAGCTTCGTCTAAATCAAAGGAGTACGAATCCTTCATGACGAACTCTCTAACTCGCAAGAGACCGGATTTTGGTCGGGCTTCGTCCCTAAACTTTGTCTGAAGCTGGTACCACAATTGTGGGAGCTGGCGATAAGACCTCATCTCTCTGGCTATCCACGTAAATATCTCCTCATGGGTCATCCCAAGACAAATGTCGCTACCGTGTCTATCCCTCAATCGGAGTAATTCTTCACCGATGGCGTCCCACCGGCCAGATTTTTGCCAAATTTCAGCTGGATGGATCGCAGGTAGTTTGAACTCCTGGCCCCCGATTTCATTCATCTCATAGCGAATAATCCTCTCGACTTTCGCTGCGACCCGCTGTCCAAGAGGGAGTAGGGAATAGACCCCAGCCATTAACTGGCGAATAAATCCTCCCCTTACCAGCAGTTTGTGACTTACCGCCTCCGCATCAGCCGGATCGTCTCTTAAAGTCGGAACAAACGCCTGTGAAAAATGCACGACACCTCCTAAGGGAGACGGTAACAGGTCCCCACGGGTTCCGCGCTTTCCGAGACCGAATCCCTCAGCTACGATGCCGGCCGTCAGCAGTCGTCCTCCCAAGGCTGCTCAAAATCCCATGGTGGTTTGGTTGAAAATCCAAAGCGAATTATGCCGACCAGGGATTCTCTCGTCGGAGCGCGGCCTAAGACACGGGCGCGATCCAAGGTGGGGCTATCTGTGGCTGATTTTGAGCTGTTAGTAAAAACTTCTGAGGTAGAAGCACTCGCCCAAGAACTGTTGCAAGAAGAAACGATTGCGGTTGATACAGAAGCTGACAGCTTCTATCACTACTTCGACAAAACTTGCCTGATTCAGATTGGAACACCCAGACAAATCTACCTAATAGATCCCTTGGCCGAGGCTGGACATGAAATCTTGGCACCTCTCGGGCCGGTGTTTGAATCCCCCGAAGTACAAAAAATCTTCCATGCAGGAGAGTATGACCTCTTCGTTCTGAAGCGAGATTGCCGATTCAACTTTGACAATCTTTTTGACACCATGATCTCAGCACAACTTTTAGGCTATAACGCGGTTGGATTAGCAGCCCTGGCTGAAAAACATTTCGGATTGAAGCTTCCCAAAGATGAGCAGCGCTCCGACTGGTCCGTCAGACCCCTTCGAAAAAACCAACTCACTTATGCGGCCGCTGATGTGGCTTATTTGATTCCACTAGCTGAGCGCTTAAAAAAGGAGCTGGACACTTCCAAGCGCCTAGACTGGGCCCAAGAAGAGTTTTCAGCTCTCACTCGGAGAGAATGGCCCGAGAGAACATTCGACCGGCTCGGCTACCTTAAAATCAAGGGCGCTCGGAAACTTGATATCAGCTCCTTAGCGGTCCTGCGGGAGCTCTACCTAATACGGGACAAACGGGCGCGAGATATCGATCGGCCAGCGTTTAAAGTTCTCGGAAATGGGGCTCTCTTGGAAATTGCCCAAGTGAGACCCACGACCGTCTCACTGCTAGGAAAGATCAAAGGCGTCACCGAGCTGATTCTACGCCGATTGGGCCCTGAGATCTTGAGAGCAATTGATAGAGGGAAAAAGCGTGGACATGGGCCAATTCCAAAAATTGAATCGGCGACTCCCCGTCGCCGGATGGACCGAAAGGGCGAACGACGAGTAGCTCGGCTAAAGAAGTGGCGAACGGCCCGAGCTAAAGAGCTCAACCTAGACCTTGGCGTCTTGTGTCCAAATAGCGGGCTTGAAGCAATAGCGGCTGCTAATCCCCAAGAAACGACAGACCTCCTGGAACTATCCGAGCTGAAGTCTTGGTTCCGAAATGAGTTCGGACAGGAAGTAGTAATCGTCCTGCAGGAGGAGGAAACCTCTTAAGCCGGGTGCCCCTTCAACATCTGCGGCTTGATATCCGGAAGTCATGCGAGCAGTCCCTCTTACTCTGTTATCCTGGTCCCATGTTTGCTGAAAGACGAAAACGACTCTGCAGTACCTTAGTCGAAGGTACAGTGGTCATTCTTGTAGGCTCCGGCAATATGGTCCGCTCCAACGATACTGAGTTTCCATTTCGACAGGACAGCGACCTTCATTACTTGACAGGATTCGACCATCCCAATGCGGTCGCTATTTTAACCGTGGGACGGCCGCTCAATTTTACACTTTTCGTAGAACCCAAAAACCAGGATATGGAGACATGGACGGGATATAGACCTGGCGTAGAAGGTGCAATAGAGAGCTTCGGAGCCGATCAGGCATTTCCAATAGAGGAACTCCAAAAACGTCTACCGGAAATCCTCTCAGAAGCCACCTCGGTCTATCATGTCCTCGGTAAACATAGAGAAGTTGACGACCAGATGGTGTCTATTTTAAACGATATGCGTATCCGGTCCCGTTCCGCGAAAACTCCCGCCGCACAAATTGTCGATCCACGAAGTATCATCCACGAAATGCGGGTAGTTAAAGACCCTACTGAACTCGAGTTAATGCGCGCCGCCGCCTCCATAACCAAGGAGGCCCATCGGTATGCCGCGAGCCTCTCCTTTGAGGGGACAAAAGAGTATGAAATTGAGGCTGCTCTCTCGTACGTGTTCAGAAAAAAGGGTGGGAGCGGGCCCGCATACACAAGCATCGTAGGCAGTGGATCAAATGCGACGACCCTGCACTATGTGCGTAACGAAGATACTCTGAAAGATAGTGAGCTCGTTTTAATAGATGCCGGTTGTGAATATCAAGGATATGCCTCAGATGTAACAAGAACTTATCCCATCGGTGGTCACTTCGATGGTGCGCGCAAGGCTGTTTATTCTGCTGTTTTGGAAGCACAAGCGGCCTCTATTGAAGCCTCGCACCCCGGTGCAACTTTGCAGGAAATACATGACGCTTCAGTTCAACATCTCTCAATGTGTATGATCGATCTCGGTTTGCTATCTGGTTCTCTTGATGAAGTAATCGAGCAGAACTCCTATCGTCGTTTCTACATGCACAATACTAGTCATTGGTTAGGACTTGACGTACATGATGCTGGAAACTACTCCGTCGATGGCAAACCACGCAAACTACTTCCTGGAATGGTATACACAGTTGAGCCCGGGCTATACATCCGAAACGACGATGAAGAAGTACCCCAGGAATTTAGAGGAATCGGTGTTCGAATCGAAGACGATATCCACATTACTGAATCAGGAATCGAAATTTTAACCGCTGATATCCCGAAGGAGCCTTCTGAAGTAGAAGAATGGGTTTTGACCCGTGAATTTCCCTAAACAGTTTTTTTATTCATTGACACTTAAGTTGAGGCAACATGTATGGCAGACATTGAATCGTTATTAAAAGAAACTCGATTATTTAAACCTGGCCGAGAGTTCTCTCGCAAGGCTAACTGGAACAAAAAGACAATCGCAGAATACCGGAAGCTTGGAGAAAAGAATCCCGAACGATTTTGGAAAAAAATGGCCCTGGAAAATGTCTCGTGGTTTACCAAACCTAAAAAAAGCCTCGAATGGAAAGCTCCAAATGCCAAGTGGTTTGCCGATGGTCGAGTAAACGTTTCTTATAATTGCCTTGATCGACATATTGAGGGGAAAAATGAGTGGCGAAAAAATAAAGCAGCCATCATTTGGGAAGGGGAACCAGGAGATACTCGTGTCATAACGTACAAACAATTACATCGAGAAGTATGTAAGTTTTCAAATGTACTAAAGAGTTTGGGCGTTAAAAGAGGAGACCGCGTCGCGCTTTACATGCCCCTGATCCCCGAGCTCGCTATAGCCATGCTCTCTTGCACTCGGATTGGTGCGCCACACAGTATTGTATTCGGGGGGTTTTCATCTGAGGCTCTTCGAGACCGTTTGAATGATGCTGGAGCAAAGGTCGTGGTTACTGCG
>CAYOGP010000056.1:8483-9940 GCA_964403555.1 uncultured Spirochaetales bacterium
GGACGGAGGATATCGAAGAGGTGCTCCGTTACCCTTAAAGCCTGCGGTTGACGCCGCCCTAGAAGGCTCCACAAGTGTTGAAAAAGTCGTCGTAGTTGGGCGGTCTGGAGCTAGTGTCCCAATGCGATGGCAGAGAGACTTCTGGTGGGACGACTTAATGAAAGTCGCAAGCCCAGATTGCCCACCAGCCAAACTTCCAGCGGAGCATCCGCTTTTTATCCTCTACACGAGTGGAACGACCGGGAAACCTAAGGGAATTCTTCATACTACAGGGGGCTACCTAACTCACGTGGCGACCACCTCGAAGGCTATCTTCGATCTCAAGGAAGATGACACCTATTGGTGTACGGCGGACATCGGCTGGATTACTGGACACTCCTACGTAATCTACGGGATACTCGCAAATGGTGCGACGACACTTATGTACGAGGGAGTACCTACTCATCCAGGGCCCGACCGTTGGTGGGATATCATTGAACGTTGGGGCGTTACAATCTTTTACACAGCCCCTACTGCAATCCGAACATTTATTCGACTTGGAGAAGAACATCCCAAAAAGCATGATCTCTCTTCGCTAAGACTCCTTGGTACGGTTGGGGAACCAATCAATCCCGAAGCATGGACTTGGTACAACCGGGTTATCGGAAAAAAGAACTGTCCCATAGTCGATACTTGGTGGCAGACCGAGACTGGGGGAATAATGATTTCACCTTTACCTGGCGCCGTCAGTACAAAACCCGGTTCGGCAACTTTGCCGTTCCCTGGAATCAATCCCGAAATCTATACGGAAGAAGGAGAACCTGCAGATCCTCCCTCAGGAGGGTTCCTGGTCGTCCGTCGACCATGGCCTGGCATGCTTCGAGGGATTTGGGGAGACAAAAAACGTTTTAAAGAAACTTATTGGGGAAACTATCCCAATACTTATTTCACCGGAGATGGAGCGCACAGAGACAAAGAGGGGTACTTCTGGATCATGGGTCGCGTTGATGATGTGATGAACATTTCAGGTCATCGAATTGGGACAATGGAGGTAGAAAGTGCCCTGGTCTCCCACGAAACCGTGGCGGAGTCTGCGGTCGTAGGCCGTCCTGATGAAATCACAGGTACAGCCATCGTAGCCTTTGTAACCCCGAAAGCCGGGACAAACGTCGATGCAACTTTGAAAAAAACCCTCACGAAACATGTCGCTCGAGAGATAGGACCAATTGCAAAACCGGCTGATATTCGATTCACAGAGGCACTGCCAAAAACTCGATCAGGGAAGATTATGCGCCGACTACTACGCGACTTGGCTGCGGGCAAAGAGACCGTTGGCGATACTTCTACACTTGAAGACCTCAACGTACTCGCGCGACTTCGCGAGTCAGATGAAGATTGAAGTTGAAACTCGGTTTTTTGCTCTTCTTAGAAGACTGCCATGTGCGCCAAAGAAGGCGTCAGTAAAATGATATCAAACT
>CAYOGP010000057.1:0-9779 GCA_964403555.1 uncultured Spirochaetales bacterium
ATGAAAAAGATGTAAGTAATAAATTTCACTTCCCTATTAAATTCTTTCGCCTTTTCCTTTACCTCGGCAATATCTTTGCGAGATTGCTCGGGGTCTGCCGAACCAACAAAGTACCAATCGCAGTGCTTTGCTACGAAATCTTTAGCGACCGGTGATCCTCCTGCGTTGACTAGACATGGAATTTCTGAGGGTTTGGGCTCACAGTATCCTTGCCGAATTCGATAGAATTCTCCGTCGTAATCGAAATTGTCTTCTGTCCAGAACTTTTTCATTACGGTCACGAATTCTTCGGTCCTTCGATAGCGCTTGGCGTGGTCATCGAAAGGGATGTCCAGCATGTCGAAGTCTGGCTTTACCCATCCCGAGACTAGGTTCAGCATCCAGCGTGGTCCTGCAATTTGAGAAATCGTTGCAGCCTGTCTTGCAACTTGTGCGGGATGGAAGTAGGCCGTTTGAACGGTAGACATGATTCGGATTTTAGAGGTGAGTGCGGCAAGCGCAGCGCCTACATTAAAGCTGTCGAGTGAATGGCTCCAGAATCGCTTTGAACCAAAACCAGCTCCGCCTCGCTGTGCTTGAAAAAAAACCTCGAGGCCAAGATCTTCAAGAAGAAGTCCTAAGCGCTTGTTGTATTCCCACGTGACCTCTATTCGCTGAGAGGCATCAGAAACGAGTTGAAACGAGCTTGGCCCTACTGGAGGCATCCTTCCGACAGTAGGCGCATATATTCCTAGCTCTAGGTGACGCTGAGAGGACACTCAGTTTTAGTTTCTAGCCGAGCCGTTACGCAGGGTACGACCCGGACCACCTCTGTCGGGGTCTATCTGGTCCGAGCCATCTTGTCGAATGATCTGCCCGTTGCAAATGACTGAATCAATCCCTGTTGCATCGGATACTAACCGTTCGGCTCCTCCCGGCAGGTCGCCGATCCGTCGCAAAGGTGTTGCGCCCACGGCAGCAGGATCAAAAATTGTAACGTCTGCAGCAAGCCCTTCTCGTAAGTAGCCACGATCGCTTATGCCGTAGAGGTCAGCGGATCGTCCTGTGAGAAGACGGATTGCTCGAGGCAAGCTCAGGACCTCCTTCTCTCGGACCCATCGTTCAAGAAGGTCCGTAGAGAAGCATGCATCACAGAGTTGGCTAGCATGCGCGCCGGCATCCGACAGACCTAAAACGGTATGGTCGGATGTTAGTAATTCAGCCACCGCTTCTTCATCGGTGTTAACCACGGCCATTCGGTATCGAGCCTTCAAGTTAGTCTCGATTCCTAACCCGATCATCACATCATAAGGGTGGGTGCCTTGTTCTTGCGCCAGATCTCGAAGCTTTCGGCCTTCCAGTTCTGGCTGGGTCGGATGGAAAGATACTTCAGCATCGGCCCACTGAGCTTTGAAAGGGGGCAATCCATCTCCGGCTTCTTTTAGAAAACCGTCGCGATTTTCAGTGCTTTTCCAGAACTCAATTTTTTCACCTTCAGCTCGAAGCTTCCCGAACGGGACGAGTGCTTCCAAACTTTCGAACAGGAAGGGGTCTCGGAGATCAAATTCGAACATGAGAGGGCGTCCGAGAACCTGCGGGACGATCTGGAGGCCACTTGCCTGCTGCTGTTCCACAGTATCAAGCATTTTTCGATGGGATCCCGGCCCGCTCATTCCGGCAAGGAGGGCTGCCCAACAAACGGGCCTGCCGCTATCGGAGGCCAATGCAGCCATTTCTTTAAAGAACAGACCACGTCCGATTGAGGCCATCACAACGCCAAGGTTTGTCTCGCCCATAGCACTGCAGAGAGCTCGTATCTCTTCAAAGTCCGCAAGCCGGCTTGGAACGGGCCGGCTGTCATAGCCGATGTGGTTAGGAGCCTTGGAGGTTGCAAACCCAATTGCTCCGGCATGCATGCCCTCTTGTACCAATCGGCGCATCGTGTTGACTTCTTCTTCGGTGGCGGTGCGTTCGGTTGCTTCCTCTCCCATTACGTACATCCGCAGGGGAGTATGCCCAAAAAGTGCCGCGACATTGATGCAGGGCTTTCGTTTATCAACGGCATCGAGGTACTCAGGGAAGGTTTCGAAACCCCAATCGTCGCCAAGACCCGCCCACAATACGTCTAAGTCCATCCCTTCAACGTTTTCAAGGGTGCGTAGCATTAGGTTACGATGTTCTTTGCGGGTAGGAGCAATACCGAAGCCACAGTTCCCGACGACAACACTGGTGACGCCATGCCAGGGCGAGATCGACAGCATCCCGTCCCACATGACCTGAGCGTCATAGTGAGTATGTAAGTCTATAAATCCGGGGGATACGGCACGACCCTCTGCGTCTATCACCTGGCTTGCAGTGTCCGGAGCATCTCCAACGGCTACGAGTTTTCCGTCGCGGATTCCAAGGTCGCCCCTGAAGCCCTGTGAACCAGAGCCATCGTAAAGGGTTCCTCCAGTAATCTTAAGGTCATAAGCCATTCCGGGTTCCTCCTCCGCCCAGATCAGTAACCGATCCGGCAGCCACCGTGAAGTATACAGGCTACTTTAGGGATGCAACTGAGGAGATAAGCGGTGGCGCAAGGTATTTCAGATCGAGGTCCATTGTCTGACATCCGGGTAATCGAGCTCGGCGTGCTTTTGGCAGGTCCTTTTTGTGGGCAGCTCCTTGGAGATTTTGGGGCTGATGTGATCAAGGTAGAGCAGCCAGGTTCTGGAGACCCCATGCGCCAGGTGGGGCCGGCGAAGTATGAAGGAGAGGCGCTCTGGTGGAATATTTGCGCCCGAAACAAGAAATCCATCACTTTGAACCTCCGCCTCCCCGAAGGACAAGAGATCGTGCGCAAGCTCGTTCGTGAGGCGGATATTCTCTTAGAGAATTTCCGTCCCGGAACTTTAGAAGGCTGGGGCTTGGGTTATGAAGATCTTAAAAAAATTAATCCCGCTCTTGTGATGGTTCGGGTTTCAGGGTTTGGTCAAAACGGACCCTATTCTTCACGGCCTGGTTACGCGGCTATCGGAGAAGCGTACGCCGGCATGAGATATGTGGTGGGAGATCCTGAAAAGTTACCGAGTAGAACGGGCACTTCTATTGGAGATACCCTGGCTGGCACCTATGCGGCAATGGGAGCACTCATGGCTATTCATAACCGCAGACAAACAGGCCTCGGACAAGTAGTTGATGCCTCGATCTACGAGTCTGTACTTGCCACAATGGAATCGCTCATCCCTGATTTTCAATTGGGAGGTTATATCCGAGAGAGAACGGGGTCATTTCTGCCGGGTGTTGCGCCTTCGAATATCTACCCAACTAAAGACGGCAAAATGTTAATCATTGCAGGCAACGGCGATGGAATATTTGAGCGCTTAACGAAGGCAATGGGGCAGCCTGATTTGGCGAAAGATCCACGTTTTGCAGATCACCAGAGTCGAGGTTCGAATCAGATTGAGCTCGATGCGATTGTGGGAAGATGGAGTGGCGGCCTCGACCTAGATGACCTCGTGGACATTCTTGAGAAACAGTCCATTCCCTATGGAACTCTGTATCGCGCCCCTGAAATGCTCGAAGATCCACATTTTATCGCTCGGGAATCAATCGTACGTCTACCGATGAAGGATGGTCAGGAGATTGCCATGCAGAATGCCTTTCCAAAGCTGTCGGAAACACCTGGAAAGCTTCGTCATGTCGGACCCGTCCTTGGAGAACACAACGAAGAGGTATACGGCGGAATTCTCGGACTGAGTACCGAAGATTTAAAAAAACTCGCCGAGGACGGAGTGATCTGATTGGAAATCAGCCGATTTTCAGTTCGATATCCGCAAGAACGGGATCTGATGCTACCGCGACCTCGTTTTCAAGAAGAGACCCGCAATTTGGGCAATGGAACTGTCTGAATTCGATTTTATCATCGATAAAGTCTGCAGGGTCCCCGACCAACGGGTTGCATGCTGAAATTTCTTTGATCTCCGATGCACATCGATCTTTGTAGTTTTGATCTAGTTCGCCCAGGTAGGTACTGCATCTGGCACAGCTCCAAAAATTTCCGCTGTCATCTTCTCTCACGGTAAGAAATTCACTTGCTTGTATCTTCACTGAACCATTTCGGATGATCTTTTCACCGGAATAGTTCTGGGTTCGAGCGGTTCGCATTGATGCGCGCTCTTTTTCCGTTGCGGTCTTTTCGACTTCACCGTTTTCATCGACAATCGCACCGTAGATTTCTTTTGCCGCCTCGGCAGATATTGCGAACGAATCCATATCTTTTTGTATGAGATCGATCTCTCGCTCAAGAGGATCTCCGAAGCCGCCCCCGCCGCTCCACCTAACCGCGTAAACGTCCTCAGGTGTTTGGTTAAAATTTTGTTGCCGTAAGCCGAGAAGTACTCGATCTCCGTTTACCTCTGAGGTGTCTTCGGGCATGCGCTGTTCCGAAAAACGTTTTTGAATGTCGCTGTCGGTTATAAAGGTATAAGCGTTGGTTACGGCAGGATACCCACCCATAATCCCCGGTGCTGTCGGAGTCGCATTACCCGAGGAGAGCGTGTCATGAGTCATGTTTTCAACATTGTGCGGAATGAAACAAGTTTCTGCCGAAAGGCCTCCTCGAAATTTCCCAGCACCCCCTGAGTCGGGAAGTTCCTTCCGGTATAGGAATAGAAGGGGGAAAGTTTGCTCCGTGTGCTCGACATTCGGTAGTTGACAAATTGGAGTTCTGGATTGTCCTCCTGTGTTGATACCGTCACCGTGCGCAAAGGCTCCTATTGCTCCGCCAATCGGGTCGATCAGGATATAGCCATAAGGCTCTCCCCATTGGTCATCACCTCGGAAGATCGTTGCGGGCCATTGGCTCGTTCCGCCGATGCACATGATATCTGGCCGGAGTTCCTTATTTGGGTAGATCATTTTCGAAATTACGTTGTAAGCGGGATAGAGAGAAATCTCCATCGCTTGTGTTGGCGCGGTCGATACTGAAGCGGGGAATTCCGCACAGGTGAAAGACCTTGGTGTTGGGTCAAACTCTATATGTCTCAGCGCGCCTCCCACGGCGAAATACTGATCCCAACAAAGGAGTTCGTTTATTGCAACAATGAGGGACCCTCGCCATCCTGAATAAGTGGCGTTCATCGCACCGTCTTGTTCTACGGTGCCGTCGTTTTGAAAAATCAGCGAATTTCCTTCTTTGCGGAGCGTCAAACAGACTCGGTGTGTTCTTCGATCGCCGGGTCTCGATGCCTCCACGTACGTACGTTCGCGCCACACCCCATCAGGAAGAGTCTCAAGTTTCGTTAGAAAGGCTTTCTCTGCGTTATCGATTACCTTCTTCATCACCGACTTGAGTGTTCGTGCGCCATAACGGTCGATAAGAGAAAAAACTCTGTCTCGGGCCGTTATGTTTCCAGCCAGCTGAGCTCTAAAGTCGAGAGCAACCATTTCTGGCTTGCGTGATGAACGCAGGTAGATGTCCTCGATGTCTTTTCGGACAGTATCGTTTTCGACGATTTTGACGGGTGGAATGAGAATGCCTTCCTCGAAAGCACTCTCGGCAGAAGGGCAGAAGCTGCCGGGTGTAATTCCACCAATGTCGTACTGGTGCAGGCAGTTTGTAACCCAACAAAAAAGCTCGCCTTCGTGAAACACGGGGCAAATTAACATTACATCTTGCTGATGAGCGGCTCCCACCCAAGGGTCGTTAGCAAGAAACATATCTCCCGGTTTGATCCCCGGGTTTTCAGAACGGTTTTCGAGAATCCATTTGACCTGTGTATCCGTGACACCCGACATGTATTGCATGTAGGGGCCGAAGTAAACGAACTCCGCATCCTCCGTAAGGATCGAGGGATTTAGATCGAGAGCAAACATTGCAACAGGTGATCCTGAAATTCTTTGAATGGTGGAGCCGTGTTCCTCGTTAATATTCCAGAGATTATGACGGACGACTTCGTAAGTGACCGGATCGATGTCTTCGTCAAAATCGGTGTGAAGCTTAAGGCTTTCGTGGATGGTTAATTGCTTCGGCGGAACGTAGCCATGCCTTTTGCCATCGAAAAGTTCCTGAGGAAGTTCGCTTACTCTCATTGCTTGGCCTCCGCGGTGGTTGTAGTCAAAATTTCAAAGTTTCCGTAGGCGTCAACACTAAAGGTCTGGTCAGGATGGACCACTATCGACGTAGCTGTTGTTTCGACCACAGCAGGACCCTGGATGGCATTTCCCGGTTCGAGCTGAGAGCCGTCGTAGATGGCACTTTCTACGGTCTTGTTAGATTCCGCCCAGTAAATTGCTCTCGCCGGTCGCAAAGAGTCTTGGGATGGCGTAGCGCTTGCAAGTTCTCGCTCCTGCAAAAGAGGTTTCGGCATGCGTGCATTCGCTCGGCATCTAAAGGTGACCACTTCGAGGCGGGCTCCTGGGAGGGCCGATCCCGTTCCATAGAGGAGTTCGTATTGCTGACGGAATGATTCCCTAAGATGCTCGAGTTCTTCCTCGTTAACACTTTCCCTACTTAGCGAAACTTCCACCTCATTGATTTGTCCCTTGTGGCGCATATCTATTGAGAACTCGAACGCATGATCTGCTTCCTGTACTCCGTCCTCTGTAAGCTGCGAGGCGCCTCGTGCTTTGAGTTCGGCGAGGTTGGAGTTAATGCGGCTTGCATCAAAAGGTGTACTCATGATTTCTACCTTTTCGTCCACATGAAGAATATCGGAAGCGGCCGCACCGAATGCGCACCATACCGAGGCAGTCTCGCGTTGCGGGATGATTACCCGGTCAACGCCCAGCTCTCGAGCAAAAACTCCTGCATGGACAGGGCCAGCACCGCCAAATGCATATAAAACAAAATCCCGAGGATCGAATCCCTTTTGAATCGTTGTTTTGCGGATGAGGTCGGCCATCTGGAACTCAGCGATTTGTGCAATTCCACTGGCGCAATGCAGGGTGTCAATTCCAAGTCGTTGCGCAATTTCTCCAACGGCTTCAAATGCTTTTTCACGATCGAGTTTCATCTGTCCACCGGCGAAATTTTCGGCATCTAAGTAGCCGAGCACCAAATCCGCATCGGTTACTGTCGCGCGGGTGCCTCCTCTCCCATAACAAACAGGACCGGGGTCCGCCCCGGCGCTTTCTGGACCTACCCGTAGGTTTCCTGTTACGTCATCAATCCAGACGATGCTTCCTCCTCCGCTACCCACCGTCTGTATGTCAACCTTAGGGAGGTAGTACTCGTATTGGTTGACCAGGCTTCGGTATGAGGAGGCAGGATTTCCGTTGTGAATAATGCCGACATCGAAAGAAGTTCCTCCCATGTCGGTGGTAATTATGTTTGGAGTTCCTATTAAATCGCCGAGATACTTAGATCCCATGACTCCTGAAACGGGACCTGAGTCAAGTGTTAGAAGGGGGGCATCCATCGCCGTGTTGACCGAGATGGTACCTCCAGCACACTGCGTGATCTGGAGTGGGTTGGTATAACCCATCGTCTTTGTTTCTTTGTCGACTCGTGAAAGATAGTCTGAGGTAACAGGACCAATGTATGCGTTTAATGCAACCGCGGTCGTGCGTTCGTACTCACCCCACTTTGGTACAAGCTCGTGTGAGCACGTGGTGTACATGTCTGGTGCCACCTGTTGAATGATGGCCTTTGCTCTTTTCTCGTGCTCCGGTGCAATGAAGGACCAAAGAAAGCAGATCGCGATTGCGTCGACACCTTCTTCGACGAGCTCGCGTGCAGCCTTCTCTACATCTTGTTCGTTTAGTTGGACGACCACTTTTCCAAAGCAGTCGACTCTTTCGGAGACGCCTCGAATCAGTCGCTTCGGAATGATCGGGTCCGGTTTCTGGCTTTCCGGGATGTGAACAACTTTTCTGATGTCAGATCCCGAGAGGCCTCGTGACCCTCGCATAATATGGATGACGTCGTTGTGCCCCTGGGTAGTTATGAGTCCAACTTTCGCACCTTTTTTCTGAATAATTGCGTTTGTTCCCGTGGTTGTTCCGTGTGAGAGGATTGAGATCGACTGACATAGTTCTTCTCTCGGGATACCAAGACGCTTGGAGGCCTCTTCAAGTGCTTGCAACATCCCCTCGGCGAAATTTTTTGGCGTCGAGGGTACCTTGCAGGTAAGAAGAGAGCCGGTTTCATCAATGACGACGCAGTCCGTGAAGGTCCCACCGATATCAACACCACAAAACAACTGACTCACACTTACTCCGATCAGGGAAGTCCTGCACTAGGGGCAGGAGCTTCCACAGTTTCTACTCGACATGCGGACTCGCCCTTGGAGAGCCGCTCAACATCTGTATCACTAGTTAAGAGGAAGAGCGTTCGACCGTCTTCTCCACCGAGCATACACGCTACGGCCGCGTGACTTCCCGCGTCAATTAGATGAGTTATTTCTCCACCCTCTTGAACGCGAACGTACTCTCCATTAACAAAGCATGAAACCCAAATGCAGCCTTCCGCATCCAGGCAAATGCCGTCGGGAGTTCGCTCTCCGAGGTCTGCAAAAGTTCGACGTCCCGAAAGATCTCCCGTTGAAGGATTAATATCAAATGCAGTTAATTTGGTTCCAAACGTCTCCGCAATGATCAAGGTCGAATCGTCGGGAGTGATTACCGTGCCGTTAGGAAACTGAAGGTCGCTGGCTACGATTCGAGGCTTCTGGTCGAGTCCGACCAGTACGAGATCGGCTGGCCTCGCCTCTTCACCAGCAAGCATGTCGTAGCCGAAATTCCCTACGTAGGCGCGCCCTTGCCGGTCTACAACCATGTCGTTGGGATCGCCACCGCAATAAGGCCCCAAGTCGGCATAAAGTTCTGACTTTCCGTTCGCAAAGGTGTAGAGACTTGAGTCAAGCATCGAGACGTAGAGGAGGCGTCCGTCGGGCAACCAGCCAAGGCCGGATGGGCGACCGGGAACCTGTGTAATTTCTTCTAAATTTCCGGATAAATCGCAAGTGAGGATTCGATTTGCGTGCATATCGGAGATCCAGAGCTTGTTTTCATGCCACCGTGGCCCTTCCCCGAAGGTAAGGCCATCGGCAAGAACGCTTGCCTCGAGTGTTTTCATAGCTGTTTTCACCTCGTTAGAGAAAAAGTAACGCGTCAGGCGTATACCAATTCACAGTAAATTGTGAAGAGGTTGTAGACTATATACCGTTAGGTACTCAAGGAGGAGACCACATGCCACTTCATCGTAATCGAATGGATATTAATTGTGATATGGGCGAGAGCTTCGGAAACTGGAAGATGGGAAATGACTCTGGAATGCTGCCATATATCACCACCGCGAATGTAGCCTGTGGTTTTCATGCCAGTGACCCTTTGACCATGCTGGATACGGTAAGACAGGCGGATGGACACGGGGTTGTCATTGGAGCTCATCCAGGGCTTCCGGACCTTCTTGGATTTGGAAGGCGGGCGATGGCGATTACACCGGAGGATGCGTATGCCTATGTCGTCTACCAGGTGGGTGCGCTTCAGGGCGCGCTTCGAATCCACGGTTTAAACCTGCATCACATTAAGCCACATGGAGCCTTTTATTCGATTTTGCGGGTTGACGACGAGTTGGCAAAAGCGGTCGCAGAATCAATCGCTCAACTCTCAGACGTGCCCGTTTTGTATTGGCCTTCCCCAACCGATTCGGCCTTGCCATCGGCTTGCAAAAAATTAGGTATTCGGGTCGTTGGAGAAATCTATCCCGATCTGGAATATGCAGCCGACGGTTCTCTAATTCTACAAAGAGCAAAACATGAGACCGATCCAGAGGCAGCAGCCGATCAGGTCGAGAGGTTTGTTACCAGTGGGCAGGT
>CAYOGP010000058.1:0-9765 GCA_964403555.1 uncultured Spirochaetales bacterium
CGGAAGAAGTGAAAGTACGCCTGTCTCGACCATGCCTCAAACCCTTTTTCGTAGATTAACAGGTGGGGAGCGAAATCTCCTGGAAAGCGCTTTTAGTTCGACTTTAGGCGAAAAATGAGACAGTAAGAAATAGAAAACTACGTTCCTCTCGAATTGTGAGAGAGTGAACATTTTAAAAGGAATGTCGCATCCTTGTTTGTACTTGACTTGGTCCCCTTAGGTATAGCCTGTAGCTTTCTGGCCGATTTCAGGAGTTGCGGAGGCCATAATGTTATCGGTCATTGATCTAGAGGAAGTTCGTCAAGTTCTCCCAAGTAAATTTCTTTTCATTCGACATGCGGAGTCTTCTTGGAATGCCCGAGGTCTTTGGCAAGGTCAATGTGATCCAGGTTTGTCTGAGAAGGGTTTTAGCGAGCTGCCTGTTCTTTGGGAGCAAACTCAACTCCAATTTGGGGAGATTGAGTGGATTTTTTCGAGTGATCTGAAACGTGCTTTGTGGACGGCACATTTCCTGGTAGAAAAATCGAATGCCCGATTGTGGTCGAGTAAACATTTTCGAGAGAGACATGCCGGAGACTGGTCTGGAAAGTCCAAAGCTGAATTCAGCGAAAATCACCGGAACCTTATGCTTTCTATTCAAAGGGGTAGTTGGTTAATTAAACCTCCAAATGGTGAGAATAGATTAGACGTAATGAAGCGCGTCGCTGCAGGGCTTCTTAAGGGTGGGAAAAAAGCAAGGGAAAACATTACATTTGCACTGGTTAGTCATCTCGGTGTTCTCAGGACACTCATTCCTGGAGCAGAATTGAAAAATGCTCATGCTGGTTGGGTACGGATATGCCCGGACAGGTCGAATTTGACCGAACTTTTTTCATGGGAACCTTTTCGTTGAATCAGAGGTCTCCTGGGCTCGACTTACCTAGTAGTATTTCGCTTTAAGAGCAGACAACTACCTTCGAAAAGCAACCAAAAATTAGCAGTGAGTATACTTCCAGCCAAAAAAGCGAGAAGCCATTGTTCAGGAAGATGAGAGAGATATCCAAGAAGTTCGCGCGTCATGGCCAAACAGGTGGTGAGCGTTACAACTATTGCGGGTAAAAGAGTAAATAAAATAGGTTTTCCAGAGTTCTTTAACCAAAGGGAAACGACCAATAGGGTCGCGCCGGCGACGAGCTGGTTAGTGGTTCCAAAAAGCGGCCATAGAATTAAACCGCCTTTCCCGCTCCCTTGTGTAATTGCGAGAACTAAAGCAGCACCTATGCCGACAGCTGCAGCGACAAATCGGTTCTTGAGAGCCGGCAGTTTGTAGTTAGTCGCAAGCTCGGAGATTATTAGTCTCTGTATTCGTGCGCCTGTATCTAACGAAGTCGCTGCAAAGGCAATAACCATGACTGCGACAAAAGTACGAGAGGTATCCTCTGCTATTCCGATCGCTGAAATAAATTGACTGGAGCCTGAGACAAAGGCTTCGAGTTTCTGTGCAAGGCCATTTGCTTCGCCCCAGCTAGAGTAGTGCGCAGACCAATGATCGAGGCTCGCAAAGCCTGCGGTCGCTGCCAAGACGGCCAACATTCCCAAGGTGCCTTCACCTAACATGCTGCCGTATCCAATAGGCCGAGCGTCTGTCATTCTATTTATCTGTTTAGATGTAGTGCCGGAACTAACGAGACCGTGAAATCCAGAAATTGCTCCACAGGCAATCGTGATAAAGAGAAAGGGAATCATCGGTGGCGCACCGGGTGGAGCAGGGTTGACAGCTGGTGCGACGATTGTGGGTTGCAGTATCAAAAGTCCGGTGATTAGCAGCCCAAGGCCAGTAAGAAGTTGATGTGAATTAAGATAATCGCGGGGTTGCAAGAGTAGCCATACCGGTAGTACAGACGAGACAAACGAATATAAAAGAAGTATCCATACCCAAGTGATAACAGGGATCTGGGTAATTTGCGGAAATGACTTGGCGAAAAAGTCACCGTACAGGATACCAACAAGAAGTACTGAATAACCGATTAAAGAAGGAATCCCTAGGCCAATTTTTCTTTTATAGGTCGCCCAACCAAGTATCAAAGCAACTAAAATTTGTATATTGATTGGAAAAATTGCTGAGGGGTTCCCAACAAATAAAGTGGCAATAACATACGAAAATACAGCTAAAACAATCCAAATCAGCAAAGAAATAATCAAGAGAAATATTGTTCTAGCTCTAGGTCCAATAATTTCTCCGGTGATATCTCCAATCGATCTTCCCTGGTTACGTAAGCTAATTACCATGGCCGAAAAATCGTGTACCGCACCCATAAAGATAGTACCCAGAACAATCCATATTAATGCGGGCAACCAGCCCCAAATGACAGCGATGGCAGGGCCAACGATAGGGGCTGCTCCTGCTATTGAGGTGAAATGATGTCCCCAGAGAATGCTTCTTTTTGTTGCAACGAAGTCAACTCCGTCGGCATGAAGTTTTGATGGGACAGTTTCCGAGTCTTCAAGCTGGAAAATCTTTTCAGAAAGAAATCGTGAATATAAAAAATAGCTGAGAACAAAAGAACCTACCGTAAGTAAGGCTATCAGTGCAGCGTTCACGACTTCTCCTTTTTAAAAGTCAAGGATTTACTTTAACGAACAAGGGTCCCTCTGGGCCTAGCGACACACCAAGAAAAATCCAAATAATTAAAAGAAGAGTCCATACGAAAGCAAAAGCAATGGAATAGGGAATCATAAGAGCAACTAGCGTGCCAATTCCTGCATTAGGAACGTAAACTCGTAATGCTGTAAGGAGAATTATGATGTAAGGGTTCAAAGGGGTAATTACGTTTGTAACCGAATCGCCAACTCTGTAAGCAGCTTGAGTGAGCTCAGGGCTGATTCCTATTTGCATGAACATAGGTACGAAAACCGGGGCGAAAAAAGCGTACTTAGCTGACATTGAACCGACAAGCAAATTCCCTAATGAAACGATAAAAACAAACGCGATAATCAGGAATACCGTAGGTAGGGCAGCGCTGGAGAGCATTTGACCGCCAGAGATGGCCATAATTTCTCCTAGCTTCGAATACTTAAAGTACTCAATAAACTGCGCAGCAAAAAAGGCCATCGCTATGTATGGTCCCATGCTGGCCATGGTATCGCCAAGAATCTTTGCTACGTCGCGATCTGTTTTGAGTAAGCCTGTAACAAATCCATACACGGTTCCAGGAATAAAAAACGATATGAATAGGAGAGGCACGACTGCAGTGATCCAACGTGGAAAGCGTTCACCTTCGCCGTGTAGAGGTGCACCTGGAATCCAAACAAAGAGAATAATTACTAAAAGGCAAGCCAAGGACGTCGCAGTGGCAACTGCAAGGCCCTTTTTTTCGATTGGAAGTAAGGAAAAGTCTTTCGTTTTTTCAATGCCTTTCCTAGGTCCTGGTGGTTCAGGTTTCGAGGCTAATCGAGGCTCGACCCACCACGCACTTACTGCCCAACCCGTTCCTGTCAAAAGAAAAGTTGAGACGATCATGAACCAAAGGTTTGCCGTCGCGGAAACTTGGTAATTTGGCTCGACTATTTGTGCGCCCGCTTGGGAGAGTCCTGCAAGTATCGTGTCAAGGCTCGTCACGGTCAGATTTGCACTGAATCCTGCGGAGACTCCAGCGAACACGGCAGCGAGTCCGGCTACAGGAGATCGACCGAGTGCTGCGTAGAGAGCCGCGACAATCGGAGGCAGTACGACATAGCCCGCATCAAGAGTGATTGAGGAAACTACTCCCACGAGGAAAACGGTCGGGGTCAGGAAGCGGACGTGAATTCGAAGTAGGAGGACTTTTAGAACTGCTGAGATTAACCCGCTTCGGTCAGCGACTCCTATTCCCAACATTCCGACTAAGACGATCGCAAGAGGGGGAAAATTTTTAAAATTTTCTACCAAACTCGAGATTGCAAAATAAAGACCATCGGAGGCAAGTAGGCTTTTCGCGTGAACTTTGACTTCCACGATCTCGACTTTGGCTTTACCTGTACTGGGTTCTATTTCCGGTACTCTTAGGGCTTCGTTTGTTATCGGGTTGAGGATTGTCTTTCCGCTTTCGTCCCGGACTAAAGTTTCTATCGGTAAGGGAACAGGCTTTGTTACAGACCAATTGGCTCGAACGCCGATCTCTGAGGCTAAGATGACAAGTAGAGCCCCAAAAGCGAATAAAGTGATTGGATCTGGGAGAGCATTTCCCAAACGCTCAATTCGATCGAGTAGGTTCACTTGTTTGCTCCTGTGTTTTCGGACGAAGTCGCAATACTAAGCTAAGTTTGTCAAGGCCAGGAAAAATTTTGCGGATCTGAGCGTGAATTCCACTCTGAAGTGCTCACCTATGCTTGATTCAGTTGCTTATAAGATATGTCCCTATCTGTCCTGAACGATGGATCTTAATCTGCGTTTGGTTATTTTGCAGGTATGATGGATTCGTTAAGACTCGGCATTATGTATGAGATTCTGAAACCCGTAGAAAGAACGAGTGGCTTTCCTTCAGATGCCTTTAGTGAATACGAACCTATCGAGACCATCGAGCTTATCGAAAGAGCTGCCGTGAAATTAGGTCATCGGACTAACAGACTTGGTGGACCTCTGGAGCTTTTATCAAATCCGCGAATGATCTCAGGTATAGATGCGGTCTTCAATATTGCTGAGGGTTTCGGTTCACGAAACAGAGAAGCCTGGGCACCTATTTTATTGGAAATGCATGGTGTGCCTTGTATAGGCAGTGATGCTCTGACATTGTCTACAAGTCTAGACAAGCATTGGACGAAACTGATCGTGTCCCAAGCTGGAGTTCCGGTTGTGCCAGGTGTGGCCATTCGGATTGGAGAGGAATGTCCGACCCCGTTTGACTTTCCTCTTTTTGTGAAACCTCGTTTCGAGGGGTCCGCCAAAGGAATCTCTCGAAATTCTCGAGTGAATAGTCAGGTCGAATTAAACGCGGCGATAGCTAACGTGCACAGTAATTATGGCCAGGACGCAATAGTTGAACCTTTCCTTGATGGAGCTGAGTACACCGTCGCGGTGATAGGAAATGATTCGCTGGAGGTGTTCCCAGTCCTTCAGCGTGCAATCGATAAGACCTCAGGGATAGGGTTGCATGCGGTGGAAGAAGAGGCGGGTCCTTATGCCGACTATGATTTATCGGGACACATAACGTCAACACTGGAAGAAAAGCTAGCTAGATTCACCTGCAAAGCGTTTGAAGCCTTAGGGTGCTTTGATTTTGCAAGAGTAGATTTCCGGATGGGGAGGCAGGACGAACCTCTCTTCTTAGAGATAAATCCCTTGCCTACGTTTTCTCCAGAGGGGACGTTCGGAATAATCTCTGAACTGGAAGGACAGGGGGTGGAAGATTTGGTCGGTATGGCTATAGCACGGGGCTTGAAACGCCTGGGTTTTAGAGAATGATTTTTAAAAAAATTCCTAACATAGATTGGTCAGATTGGAGATGGCAACTCAAACACCGGATTCGGGACGCGAACGAACTTCGCAAGTACATCCTTCCAACGGAAGACGAGGTCCAGGCTATTCTGCGACTTCGAGAGAGATTCAGATTCGTAATTACTCCCTATTACGCGTCGTTGATGAATCCTGAGGATCCAAACTGTCCGATAAGGAGGCAAGTTGTCCCAAACCTTTCAGAAATTTCCGACCCCATAGGAACCCTTGATCCTCTAAATGAAATCGAACACTCGCCTGTTAAAAATGTAATTCGAGTTTATCCAGACAGGGTTGCTTTCTGTGTAAACAACGAGTGTGCCTTGTATTGCAGGTACTGTTTGCGGAAACGTATGGTTGGAGATGAAGACTGGGCAATGAAAAAGCAAGAATTGAAGGTTGCAATTGACTGGATTTCGAGAACTCCTGAGATTCGAGACGTGCTCCTTACTGGGGGAGACCCTTTAATTTTTTCTGATGACCGTCTTGAGTGGATTGTCCGTGAATTAAGAGCAATTTCCCATGTAGAAATAATTCGCTTGGGTACCCGATTGCCTGTGACTCTTCCTTTTCGCGTCACCGATCGTCTCTGCCAGATGCTTTCGAAATACCATCCGATTTGGCTGAATACGCACTTCAATCATCCCAAGGAGCTTACTGTCCAGGCGGCTGAGGCTTGCAACCGTTTAAGCAACTTTGGAATCCCGGTCGGAAATCAAAGCGTTTTGTTGGCTGGAATAAATGACGACGTTGGAATAATGAAGGACCTCCTAGAAGGTCTCGTAAAAATACGAGTTCGACCGTACTACTGCTATCAAGCTCAACTCCTTGAAGGGACTGAACACTTTAGGGTTGATATTGAACGTGGAATAGAGATCTTTCATGAGTTGCGAGGTAGAACTAGTGGCTACGCCATACCTCAATACGTATTGGATACGCCCTTTGGAAAAGTTCCGCTCGACTACCCGTATTTTAAAGGCCGCGATGGGGATGAAATAATTGTAGAGAGCTATGAAGGAAAAGAGTGGCGCGAGCTTAACCCGAAAGCGAGGCGTATAGGCGTGGTAGAGTAAATTTTTGGAGGAATCTCGAAGATGACTACTGCGGGACGGGTAGGGCTCGTAGCGATTCTGCTGGCCGGCAGCGTCTTGCTGTCTCGTGCGCTTGGATTTGCAAGAGAGATTCTATTGGCTCGCCATGTCGGAATTTCCTACCAGGCTGATGCGTATAGTGCGGCATTTCAGATTCCAGATATCTTAAATTACCTTCTCGCGGCTGGTGCATCCGTCGCTCTTGTTCCTTTTTATACTCAGCGAAAAGCAGAGTACGGACCTGAGTCTGCGAGAAATTTGCTGGGAACTGTTTTAGGCAACGTTACAACAGTTGCAATAGTGTTGACGGGCTTACTCTTTGTATTTGCCGATACACTTGTCGATTTTCAATTTCCTCATTTCAATTCAGAAACTCGAGAACTGACGGTAAGGCTCACGAGAATTCTTTTGCCTGCGCAAGTAGCTTTTGTTTCAGGAGGGATAATTCGAGGGGGCCTGATGGCCGAAGGAAGATTCGCTGCTCAGGCTTTAATGCCGATAATTTACAACTTTGGAATTCTTTTAGGAGGCTTGTTTCTAGCCCCTCACATCGGAATCGAAGGTTTTGCATGGGGAGCACTGGTGGGAGCAATTGTGGGTCCACTAATGGGATCTTTGTTGGAAGCGCGAGGTCGTCTGCCCTTGGCGTTTCGGCTCTCCCCTCTGGATGCCGGATTTTTGAATTATCTTTGGATTGCTTTCCCGTTAATGATCGGCGTCACACTGTTAACCGTTGATGAATGGTATGGCCGTTGGTTTGGTCAGATAGGAGGAGAGGGCGCGGTGTCTTCTCTACGTTATGCTCGTTATCTAATGCTTTTACCGGTTGCTTTTGTGGGCCAGGCGGTAGCAACGGCAGCGCTTCCTACACTTACTCAATTGTTCCGCAAGGGTGACAGGGAAGAGTTCTCTCGGGTGTTTCAAGGGACTCTTAAAGCATCTTTAATACTTGCAATTTTTTTTGCGGGAGGGACTTGGGTTGTGGCCGACTCCCTAGTTGAGTCTGTTTATCAAAGAGGTGCCTTTGACAAAGATGCTGTGAACGCGGTGGCTTCTGTTTTAGAAGTGTTTGCACTTGCTATTCCCGGTTGGATTCTTCAAGAAATCAGCGTAAGAGGATTTTATGCAAGGGCTGATACCTGGCGTCCTATGATATTAGGAACCGTGGTGGCGCTTCTTGTAATCCCTTTGTATTCATTCTTGGGGGCCGAAGGTGGAGCGCGAGGGATAGCTCTGGCGGGTACTTTGGCGATTACCGTGAATGCTGTGGTCACTATGTGTGCTTCGCGCATCCGTCACGGTACTCCGGACCTCGGAGACCTTTTCCAATCGAGTCTTAGAAGTACAGCGGTGGCCCTGGTATCGGTCTGGTTATGTGGTCGAGTGCTACCGCTATCGCAATTCTCAGGCCTGGTGCAACTTCTTACCTCGGGTTCGGTTTACTGTGGGATTCATTTCTCTCTGATTATGTGTTTAGGAGACATGGAAACTCGTTCGACGCTTAAATCTTTGGTTCGTAGGGTCGGCAGTGTCTTTTGGAAAGTTTCATAGTGAAGGATCAAACAAAAAAAATATGGAACTTTTGGATCGATCGAGGGGGCACCTTTACGGATTGCATCGGTCTCTCACCAGAAGGTACTTATGAAGTCGCCAAGATATTGTCTTCTGACGATGCTCCAGTAGAAGGAGTGAGGGAGATTCTGTCTCGCTTTGAGGAGCCGGAGATTGGTTCCTGTAAGGTTAGAATGGGCACGACAGTTGCTACAAACGCTTTACTGGAGAGAAGAGGTGTTCCCACCGCACTTTTTACAAATATCGGATTGGGGGATGTGCTTGAAATAGGAACGCAAGAGCGCCCCGACCTTTTTTCATTACAGATCAAGAAGGCAGAACCTTTGGCTAAATGTGTTATGGAAATTAAGGGAAGGGTCGATCACGAGGGTGAAGATTTTGAGGAGCGGGACGAATCGGAGGTACGGGTAAAACTTCGATTGGCTCGCGACATGGGTATAGAATCCGTTGCAATTTTGCAGATGCATGCGTACCAAGATTCTGACTGGGAAGAGCGTTTAGGTGTTCTTGCTCGCGAGGAAGGGTTTGATTCGATCTCGCTATCTCACGAAGTAGCACCAGAGTTGGGTTTTTTGAGTAGAGGCGAGACGACTGTGGCAGACGCGTACCTTTCACCTCTGCTCCAAACGCACATAAGAGCATTTCAGGCGACTTTCCCAAATGCCGACCTTAAAATGATGCAAAGCTCGGGTGGTCTTGCGTCCGCTGAGAAGTTTAGTGGCCCCTCTGCACTTCTGTCGGGACCTGCGGGCGGAGTGGTAGGAACGTCTTTTGTCGCGAACCAGGCGAATCAAACAAAGGCGATAGGGTTCGATATGGGGGGTACGTCGACTGACGTTTCCCTCGTGATTGATGGCACAGGAGAAAGGGTATTTGAAAGCGTTGTGGCGGGGATTCGAGTCCGATCTCCCATGCTGGATATCCATACTGTCGCGGCGGGTGGGGGTTCACTCTGTCGTTTCGATGGAGAAAAATTGACCGTCGGACCGGAAAGTGCCGGCGCTAATCCGGGTCCACTCTGTTATGGGCAAGTAGGTCAAAATGGCGAGATCTTGGGGAGGGAAATTGCTTTAACTGACATGAACTTTTGGCTGGACAGGGTTCCAGAAGATCGGCTTCCAGTTTCATTGGTTCGTGAACCTGTAGAGGCAGCATTAGGGAAAATCAAGAAGCGATTGTCTGAATCAAGCTTTGAGATGTCTTTCGATGAGATAGCTGCAGGCTTTATCGAGATTGCTAATGCGAATATGGCTCAGGCGATCCAAGAAGTTTCGGTGCAGAAAGGAGTGGATCCAAGAGATTTTGCACTCGTGGGTTTTGGTGGAGCAGGTGGGCAACACGTTTGTGCTGTTGCAAGGTTACTGGGGATTCAAAAAATTCTCCTTCACCCTTACGCGGGGCTTTTGTCTGCATTTGGGATAGGAGTTTCAGATTGCACATGGGACCAACAAAAAGACGCTGGGCGAGCGTTACTGACTGAGACGGGTCGCGCACCTCGCGAAGTAAAGAGGATTTTAACGGGGCTCGAAAAAGCTGGGGAGGAGGAACTAGAGGAAGAACTTGCGACCAGCGACCATAGAGTTACAACGCAACGTTTACTTGATCTTCGATATGTGGGAACCGATTCTGCCTTAACTTTAAAAGAGCCCAAGG
>CAYOGP010000059.1:0-9611 GCA_964403555.1 uncultured Spirochaetales bacterium
GGATGTTGGGGAGGGCGAAATCCGATTTTTCCTCATCCCGAGCAGGAGGAATGGCTTTCTCTAGCTGCAGAGAAGGGTCTAACTGCACCTACTTGGCCAAAGAAATACGGAGGTGCAGGTCTTTCCGAAGAAGAACATAAGGTTTTTAAGGAAGAAGTCTCTCGCTTGAGGCTTCCTGCGCCCTTGATTGGGTTCGGGCTCACGATGATCGGTCCCACACTACTGCGCTTTGGTACAGACGAACAAAAAGCTCAACATTTACCTTCAATAGTTAAGGGTCAGGTGCGCTGGTGTCAGGGCTATTCAGAGCCTGGCGCAGGATCGGACCTCGCGTCTCTCCAGACAAGGGCCGAGGTCGACGGCGATGACTACATTATTAACGGGACAAAAGTTTGGACGTCTTATGCGGACAAGTCTGATTGGATTTTTGCGCTAGTGAGAACGGATCCAAAAGCGAAAAAGCAAGAGGGGATTACATTTCTCCTTATCGATATGGCGACGCCTGGTATTAGTGTCTCGCCTATTTTACTGATAAGTGGTTCCTCGCCTTTTTGTGAGACCTATTTTGAGGACGTTCGAGTTCCCCAAAAGAATGTCGTTACGGAAGAGAATGCGGGTTGGACAGTCGCGAAGGCTCTTTTGGGGCATGAGCGTTCGATGATCGCCGATGCTTTCGGTGGTGCCGCGGAGGGTAAAAAAGCGAAGACCTTGCCTGAAATGGCTAAGTCCTACGTCTATGGAGGTGGAGGCGAGGTGGCTGACGCAGTGCTTCGCGATCGTATTGTGCAAAATGAGATGGATACTGCGGCATTTAAGTATACGGTCCAGCGCACTCGTGATGCCGCTCGTGCAGGTCAACAGCCGGGCGCTGAGAGTTCTCTCTTTAAAGTTTACGGAACGGAACTAAACCAACGCAGGTACGACATACTTATGAAAATCGCAGGACCGCAGTCACTCGGATGGGAAGGCACAGGTTTCGAAGACGAAGAGCTTGGCAGAACGCGAGAATGGTTAAGGTCGCGCGGTAATTCTATTGAAGGCGGCACGTCAGAGATTCAGCGAAATATTATTGCAAAGCGAGTTTTAGGACTCCCAGATTAGAGGTGTTTGATAGTGCAACTTGTTCTAAGCGAAGATCAGGAGCTGATTAGCAAAACCGTGGAAGATTTCGTTGAAGAACGTTCTCCTGTCTCAAGGTTTCGGGCTCTACGTGACTCCAATGACGACACGGGGTATTCCAAGGCGCTTTGGAAAGAAATGGCCGAACTAGGTTGGGTAGGAATTACTATTCCAGAAGAGTACGGTGGGGCTGGCATGGGTTTAGCTGACCTCGCGATAGTCCTTGAAGGTTTAGGATCTCAACTGGCCCCCGAACCATTTTTTTCCACTGTTTTACTAGGTGGGCAGATGTTGATCCGAGGCGGAACCAAAGACCAGCAGAGTACCTGGTTACCGGGTATCGCAGCCGGTGAAAAAATCATATCCCTTGCTTACCAAGAACTGGGTAGCCGTTACGATCTTAATGTCGTCGAGACGCGAGCCGAGGTTATTGATAACGGTTTCTCTATAACAGGAGAAAAGACTCTGGTCATTGATGGACATGTAGCGGACTGTTTCTTGGTGGTCGCCAGAACTGCGGAAGATTCGCGTTCTTCGGAGGGTATTTCGATTTTTTTGGTGCCCTCCGACTCCGATGGTCTCGTGGTGACAAGACAAACTAGAGTAGATTTCCGAAACTCGGCAGTAGTTTCTCTCTCAGGGGTTTCTGTTGAACGAAGTGCTCTAGTCGGAGAATTGCATCGGGGAGCTACTTTGCTCGAAGACGTGGTTGATTACGCTACGGCGGGCTTATGTTCTGAGATGCTTGGAGGAATGCAACAGGCATTCAAATTGACAATGGATCACGTTAAGGAGCGGAAGCAGTTCGAGACTGTAGTGGGGTCCTTTCAGGCCTTGAAGCACCGGGCTGCGGATATCTTCATTGAATTAGAACTCGCGAGGAGTGCGACGATGGCGTGCACGAGGGCGATAGACGAGGAGTCGGAAAGCTCTTCGAAGCTAGTTTCGCTAGCTAAAGCTCGTTGCTCGGATGCTTACTTGCTGGCATCAAATGAAGGTGTTCAGATGTTTGGCGGAGTAGGGATGACGGATGAATATGATATCGGTTTGTATCTTAAGCGTGCTCGTGCTTGTGAACTAACTTTTGGAGACTCTAGTTTTCATCGCAATCGCTGGGCGCTCCTGGGAGGCTATTAGGCTGCTCACCCCCGAAGAGCGATTTCTGAGATCTTGCCGAGGGCAACCAGTCGATCGGCCTCCAGTTTGGCTTATGAGGCAGGCCGGAAGGTATTTACCAGAATACCGGGAAGTTCGTAGCGGCGTAAGCTTCCTGGAAATGTGCGCAGATGTTGAAAGAGCTGTAGAGGTTTCTTTACAACCAATTGATCTTGTCGGAAGCGAAGCTGTCATCCTGTTCTCGGATATTTTTATTCCTATTTTAGGTATGGGCGTAGATCTCGAATTTTCGCCAGGCCCAATAATTTCGGAACCTATACGCGAATGGTCTCAACTGAATGAATTGAGGATCAAGGATCCGGAGAAAACTGTTCCTTACGTTTTTGAAATAATCCGGAGACTAAGAGGAGCTCTCGAAAGCAGACACATACCTCTCATTGGCTTTGCTGGGTCTCCTTTTACATTGGCTTGTTATTTACTAAATGGCAAAGGAGATCCGACGGGCGAGTTTTCTTTAGTTAAGGAACTGGCTGATCGGGATCCAGACTTTTTGATTGATCTAATAAAGAAGCTTGGCGAGGAGACAATTCTTTACTTACGAGCCCAGCTAGACGCCGGCGCCCAAGCTGTTCAGCTTTTCGATACATGGGCACGTATTCTTACCGAGAGTCAGTACAGGCGATTTGTTCTCCCAGTGATCAAAAAGATTGCGAAATCAATCTCCGGAAGGGTTCCTTTTGTTTTGTTTGGTGGTGAGGCCTGTCACCTTGTGCAACCAATGCTCGAGTCGGGTTGTGACGTTTTTTCTGCGGGTAGCTCCATGTCTTTGCGAGACTTGGTCAAACTCACTGGAGGTAAGGTTGCTTTACAGGGAAATCTTCCTCCTGACGAGCTTAATCTTCCTCCCGAGAAGCTGTTCAACCGAGTTCGAGAGATGGCGAATGAGGCTGAAGGCGCTCGTGGCTACATTGTAAACCTAGGTCACGGATGTAGGCCTGATACCCCCGTTGCCGGTGTACGCTCGTTTACCGATGCAGTAAGAGCACTGGCGGGAACTTGACCGACGAGGTGCTAGATTTAGTTGTAGTTGGAGCAGGTATCTCTGGGCTTTCGGCTGCAGCAGAGGCGTCTAAACGGGCCAAGCATCTACTTGTTCTTGAAAGTTCGTCAGTGCCTGGGGGGGTGATTCAGACCTCTCGTAAAGCTGGTTACTTGTACGAATGCGGGCCTAACGCGTTCAGAATTCACGCTGAAGCTTTGCAATGGCTTTCAGAAAGTGGTTTTCTGCGGACTCTGATTCCCGCCGGCCCAGAGTCAAAGAGCCGTGCTCTATTTCTTGACAACAAACTGCTTTGGTTACCAGAGTCTTTTTTGGGCCTATTGACGACTCCCTTAATTTCGACTGGAGGAAAATTTCGAGCCATAAGTGAATTGTTCCGAAAGGCTGGAAATGGGGATGTCGAGTCTGTTTCTGATTTTATCTGTCGCCGGTTCGGTCCCGAACTTCTCGCACGGGCGATTGCTCCTTTCCTTCTGGGAGTTTATGCCGGCGATGAAAGAGAGTTAGGTGCCTTCGCAGTATTTCCGAAACTTGTTTCGTGGGAGAAGGAGTATGGTTCTGTTTTACGCGGAGCGCTTAGGCAACTTCTTCGAGGAGGCCCTAAAGGTTTAAGAGGGTCTTATAGCGCGGACGATGGAGCGCATGCATTTGCCAGAGATATTGCTGAGTCTTTGGGACATCAAATTAGTTACAACACGAAGGTGTTGGAACTTAATTATGAAAACGGAGTTTATCGGATTGAGTCAGAGGATCGAAGCATTTTTTCCCGCAGAGTTATAATATCAACGCCATCGCACGAAACAGCACGTCTCGTCCGCTCGGAAATGCCAGATGTCAGCCATTACCTTCGGGAGATTAGTTATACGGCTTTGGCAAGTCTAGCTCTGACCTTTGATCCTGTTGAAGTTAGAGAGGTTATTCGTGGTTTCGGTTTCCTCGTACCTAGGGAAGCCTCTTTAAGGCTTTTAGGAGCACTGTTTCCAAGTCGAGTTTTCCCAGGGCGGGCGCCAGAAGGGCGTGAGCTAGTTATGGGTATGGTTGGCGGTTGTTCTTGGCCAAATGTATTTGACGCGACTGACGAGGAATTGGTTGTTTCTGTGGCAGAAGGCCTGGAGAAGACCCTGGGAACTTCCGACTTAGGGACAGTTTTGGACATTAATCGTTGGGAACATGCGGTGCCCCAGCCGGGTGCCCATCACCATCTCTTGATTGATAAAATTAAGGAGAGTCTTGTAAAAACACATCCTCGGCTAAGACTTGCAGGTTCTTACATGTCGGGAGTAAGTGTTGCGGATACTTTAATGTCGGGAGTAAGCGCAGCTCGTGCTTTATTTGTGAAACCAACCGCCTAACCATACGGAGAGCGAGAGGTAGTAGAGCGGATATGCGAGAGATAGAATCATTAAATTGGTTGTTAGACTGACATCCGCCGAGAGAATGGCTCCTGCGACCGAAATCACCCAGAATGCTCCCAAAATACACGTTGTTTTCCTTAACCGTTTCAACTTGCTTGGGTATATAAATTTAAGAGGACAAAAGACCGAGACTGAGAGAATGACTACGATTAACGTTGCTAACCACGGTTCAACTTCATACCACCATAAGTAAATCGCCAAAATGTTCCAATAGGAGGGAAAGCCTCTGAAAAAATCGTCACGAGTTTTTGCTTCGAGGTGGCAGAAGCCGAACGCACTTGAGAGAATCGGCAGACACGCCCACGCCGGATGGGCTAATGATTCGGCCGCCAGCATAAAATAGGCCGGTACAATCGCGTAGTTTAGATAATCTACGATGTCATCAAGTCGACGGCCGTTGAAGTCCGGCAACCTCTTCTTAATATCCACCCATCGAGCTGCAGTTCCGTCCAGGGAGTCAACAGAAAGAGCGCCTAGGCTCAGGAGGGCGGCAAAGTGAAAATTTCTCTCTTCTAGGGCAAGTAGAGTGAAGAATCCTAGAAGTGCTCCCGAGGAAGTTAGTAAGTGGACGAGCCAAGGAAACGGAGAAGTGGAGAGAGGCAAAGTTAAATTGCTATCCTTTCGGTTCTTAGGCCGGTTGAGAAGTCTATCTCAGTTGCATAAGTTGGTAACTACCCAAGATCTCGTCTTAAGAAGTGTTTCCCCGGGGTGAGACATACAGGAGTGACAAAGTGAGTTCTGTTTTTCAGTCAGACTTAGCGGTGCTCGGAGCTGGTCCTGGAGGCTACGTAGCGGCAATTCGCGCGGCACAGCTGGGTCAGAAAGTCGCAATTATTGATCGTGAACGTCCAGGTGGGGTTTGTTTGAACTGGGGCTGTATTCCGACTAAGGCTTTATTAACTGGGGCCGAGTGGGTTGAAAATCTTAAGTTCCATGGTGAGACTTTTGGGATTTCTTCTTCAGGGGTATTGGAGCTAGATTACGGCAAAGCGATCGCTCATAGTAGGAAAGTTTCAGATATTCTATGCAAAGGTGTCCACTCACTACTCAAAAAAAACCAAATCAAATTTTTTCAAGGCGAAGGTCGGCTTTCTGGAAAGAGAGGACTCAATGTACATTCTCCAAAAGAAGTGCAAGTTGAAGCAGCTCATATTTTGTTAGCAACGGGGTCGGAGGAATTTGTTCCGAGAGGTTTAACGATTGATGGCAAAAGAATTTTGACATCGAGAGAAGCCCTAGAGTCTTCAGAAGTACCTGAACGAATAGTGATAGTGGGGGCGGGTGCCGTAGGGATCGAATTTGCATATATCTACTCGATGTATGGCGCAGAGGTCACGGTTGTCGAAATGGCTGACCAGGTTTTGCCGGGAGCCGATGAAGAAATCTCTGTTGTCTTTAGACGTTCTTTAGAGAAAAAGGGAATTGAGTTCATTATGAACACCCGTTTCGACGATGTGGCGGTCACCTCGAAATCGGCTTGTCTCTCGCTAAAGCAAAATGAGAAAGATTTGGAGATCGAGGCGGATCAAGTTCTACTTGCTATCGGGCGACGTCCATTAGTGGAGAACTTGGGTCTTGAGGAGCTAGGCGTCGGGCTAACAGAAAGAGGATTTCTGGAAATCGATGGGACTCTTCAGACCAACATTCATTCTATCAGTGCTATTGGAGACCTGGCAGGCCCTCCTCTACTCGCTCACAAAGCTTCAGAAGAAGGAGTCGCCGCTGTCGAATTTATTTCAGGGGTGAAACGATCGGAGATTGACTACAAGAGAATTCCGGGCTGTATATATTCACAACCACAGGTGGCGTGGATCGGCCTTACCGAAAAGGAGGCGCAACTTGCCTTTGGAGAAGATTGTCGAGTGGGTAAATTCCCATTTGTTGCTTCGGGTAAGGCTGTTGCTTCGGTTCACACTGCAGGTTTCAGTAAGATTATAGCGGAACCAAGGTATGGACAGATTGTTGGTGCTCACATTATCGGCCACGGTGCGACAGAGCTGATAGCGGAAATTGGCTTAGCTATGACCCTAGAGGCCACTACTGAGGAAATATCCGGAACCGTGCATGCTCATCCTACGATGTCCGAATCCATTATGGAGGCGAGCTTGGCAGCGGAGGGCCGGAGTATTAATTTCTAGGGTATAGAGCTCGGAGGAGAAAGATGACTGTCCCAGTCGAATTGCCTGAACTCGGCGAGAGCGTCGTTGAAGGTACCATTGCACGTTGGTTTGTGAAGGAAGGCGACCGAGTCGATGTTGATCAGCTGCTGGTAGAGGTGACGACAGATAAGGTTGATGCCGAGATACCTTCACCCGTTGCTGGCTTTGTTGAGTCAGTTTGCTTCGCCGAAGGTGAAACCGTTCTTATTGGGGCAGTTTTGCTCACCTTGCGTGAGACGGGTGAACCTGCTGGCGCTGGAAAAACAGGTCGCAAAATAACGGAGAGCACTGCTGCCCGCGATTTAACGAGGGCGACTCCGGTAGCGAGCCGGCTGGCTGAAGATGCGGGAGTAGATCTGAACGGCATTTCGGGTAGTGGCGTTGGCGGTAGGGTCAATGCGGAGGATGTAAGGAACTCCCTTGAGAAACATGAGCACTCTCCAGGGAAATCTCAACAAAAGTTACCATCTCAGGAGGAGCCACAGAACAGGCTTTTGACGGCTGCATCGAACGGAAGCATTAAGCGACGACCATATGCGTCCGTTGAGATATTACCAGAAGACAATGTCATACCGATGACACCCCTTAGGAAGCTGGTCGCGGAGCATATGGTTTACTCCAAAAGAACTAGCCCGCACGTAGGAACTGTCGCAGAAATCGACTTGGGCAATATCGTTTCTCTGAGAAAAACGCAAAAGAAAAGGTTTCGAGATACATACGGTACCGCACTAACGTTTCTTCCTTTCATTGTTCATGCAACCGTGCGAGCACTAACAGAGTTTCCTTCTCTAAATGCTTCGGTAATTGAAGACGCAATTGTCCAAAAAAAAGATATTAATATTGGGATAGCGGTTGAAACTGAAAAAGGGCTGGTAGTTCCAGTTGTTCGTTCTGCTGATCGTCTCTCACTTTCCGGTCTGGCGACTGCTATTGAAGAGTTGTCTTCTAGAGCGAGAAACAAGCGTCTTTTAGCTGACGATCTAAAGAACGGGACGTTTACAGTTTCGAACCCAGGAAGAAATGGAAATTTGTATGGCTTCGCAATAATTAATCAGCCACAGGTTGGTATTGTGAGAATGGGTGAAATCGTAAAGAGACCCGTTGTTCGAACGATAGGTGGAGAAGACGCCATTGTGATTCGCCCCATGATGCATTTGTCTCTCTCGTATGACCATCGCGCCGTTGATGGATCTCCAGCGAATGCGTTTCTTTTTCGAATAAGAGAGTTGCTCGAAGAAGGGGATTTTGATTTCTAGCTGCTCTCTTTTATCAAAAGCTCCGGAGTCTTGATGACTACCTTTGAACCTCTCTCTTTTTCGATCGAGTGGCTTGGCAGAGTTGATTACCAAGAGGCACAGCTCATTCAAGAACAAGCAGTGACTGACCGGAGGGACGAAAGGACAGGAGATCGGCTACTTCTACTAGAACACCCCGATGTCATTACTCTTGGTCGTAATGCAAAAGAACACAACCTCCTAACTTCTAGAGAAGAACTTCTGGCCCGAGGCGTCGCGGTTCACGAAGTAGCAAGAGGAGGTGACATTACTTTTCATGGGCCTGGTCAGTTAGTGGGTTATCCAATTTTTGATTTGAAAAGCCGAGGCACGCCCGATGTTTTTCTGTTCTTACGAAAACTTGAAACAGCATTGATTCAAGCCCTCGGCTTATTAGGTGTGCATGCCTGTCGAGTTGAAGGGATGACTGGAGTCTTTATTTCAGGGTCCGCACCGAGAAGAAAGATTGCATCGATTGGGATAGGTGTGAAACGCTGGGTGACGTTTCACGGTTTCGCTCTTAATGTCCTCATTAGTCCGAAAGAGTTTAATGACATAGTTCCTTGTGGCCTTGAGGAAGTCGAAATAACGAGTGTTTCTAAAGAATTGGGTGAGGCTCCTAGTATTTTCCTGTTTAAGACCGCAAGAACGGCCGTGGAATCCTCTTTTGCTGATGTTTTTGATCTGGACAGGATCGCAGGGATGGAGGTTTAGTCCTTGCGGATGCCTCCTTCACTTGCTCCCTTTGGTCTTGTTCTACATCACGACGGGAAGTGGAGTCACGAAGGACAACCGATTTTAAATCGGCGATTACGTGAGAAGTTCGATCGTTCCGTCGTCTATCTGCCGAATTTAGAGAAGTATGTCGTCGAAGTCGGTCGCTTCAAAGGAGAAATCGAAGTTGAAGAGGCCGCTTTTTTCGTGCGATCGGTGGATTTACTCAAAGGGAAGTTGCATATCTCGGACGGGACAACTGTAGAGTTTGACGCCTCGAGTCTCCACTGGTCCAAGTTTGACGGGGCGCTTCTCTGCAGGATCGAGCGGAGCGGTTCTCAGAGATCCGTTCTCGCTCGTTTCGATCACTCCGCTCATTCCGAGCTTCTCTTGTCAATCAACGAGAGCGAAGAGATGCTCTCACTCCGTATCGGGGGAGCTCTTATTGTGTTAGATGGATTAAGGAACTCTTAGTTTATCTGCCGACTCAGGAGTACGCCTAAAAAGACAAGTGAGACTCCAGCTACGAGACTTCCAACAGCATTAGCTAGAGCGTATCCCGTTGAACCCGATTCGAGGAGTCTAAAAGTGTCTAGTCCGAGGGCAGAGAATGTCGTCATGCTGCGCTGACCACTTCTTTTTTGAGCGACCCCCATAGTCATACGCCCAGATACTATGGTTCTTGAAGGATTTTCTCCCAAAAATCTGGTCCAACCAAATCTTGGAATAGTGTACTTCCCGATAATCGATATGA
>CAYOGP010000060.1:0-9585 GCA_964403555.1 uncultured Spirochaetales bacterium
GGGCTCGATCTTTCGGGGTTTAAGCCCGAGGATCCAATGGATGCTTTTGACACGGAGCAAATGCAATACTTCTCGACTTTTTTTGCGGAAATGGATCCTACTCGAATATGGAACTTCGGTGATATGTGCAACTACATGAAATTGGCTGCGATAAGCCCAGTTATTACCGGGACACCTGATCAAGTTGCAGATGAGCTTGAACGTTGGGTAGATGTAGGGGGTGTTAGTGGTTTTAATCTCATACCAGTCGATCAGCCGGGCTCGCTTGCAGATTTCGTTGATTTAGTAGTTCCAGAGTTACAACGGCGGGGGCGAATGAAGACGGAGTATCCTAAACAACAACTCACCTTGCGAGAAATGTTTTCGTATGAAGGCAATACTAAACTTCCGAGCACTCATCCTGCAAAACAAGTGGAGCGTTAGTTTTTTAAATTAATCATTCGTTTTTCAAATCTATACAAAATTAGATTAAGAGGTTTGTTGAAGACTATGTGATATTCGTTATCGATAACTTGCAAGACTTAACGCTGCAGCGAAGGCATTATTTCAGAGATGAAAAGTTCGAGCGAATTACGAGAGTCTTCTGGGCTTAATGTTCCCCATGCAAACGACCCAACAAAATAGTTGACATTACTCATCTCGATTACCTGATGTATTTGATCCCGAACCTTTTCTACGGAACCGATTAAAACAGTCTCAGCTTCTAAGCATTTATTCCAGTCAAAAAAATCGTCGTAAGCGTGATCCCCCCTTCTGTGCCAAAGCTTCGTAATTGAATTATACCAATCAGCATAAGCGGGTTTGGCAATTGCAAGAGCCTCTTCATCAGTTTTGGCCAAAAAGATCTGTCTTTGAGCGCCCAGTTTCGGCTCCGTAATATGCCCCTGCATCCGATCGTTCTTATGTTCTTTTGCTACATCTCGATAAAGATCCATCAATTGAGCCATTAATGCGGGAGGGCCGATACTCATGAAATTAAAGCCATTTTTTGCGGCAAATGTTGTACCAGATTCTGTAAAGGATGGATACCAAAGGGGCGGATACGGGCGTTGTAACGGTTTTAGTTCCATTGGCACGTCGTAAAATTGGTAATGCTTGCCTACGTATTCGATGACAGGTTCGCACATTGCTTTGCAGTAGATTTCTAACGTTTCGTCGAAAATTTCACGAGTCTTTTCAGGGGAAACGTTAAATGATTGGATTTCATAAGGTGAAACACCGCGGCTGATCCCGACTTCTACGCGTCCACCAGAAAGATGATCAAGCATACAGATTTCTTCAACCAGACGTAATGGGTGGTAGAGCGGTAGGAGATATGCCATCGGGCTGAACCGGATCTGACGAGTACGCTCAGCCAAGGTTGCAAAAAATACTGATGGTGAAGGTGCCATACCTAGGGGGGTTGAATGATGCTCAGCTAAGTGATATCCGTAAAATCCTGCCTGATCAGCAATTTCAATTAGTTTGAGACGAGACTCGTAGAGTTCCGCCGTCGAACCTGGTCCGCGGTCTATCCAGTCGAACATTCCAAAGTCAACTTTTGCAGTCATGCCACTCCACCATGCAACGATGATCTTTCTAATCTACCATATTTTTATTCTGTTAAATATAAAAGATTTTTCGAGCTGATTTGAAGTAAGGGAGTGAGATGTGGAACATGGTAGGTTTGAATTTTCGCCCATAATTGATCGAAAGCCATTAAGGTTCCCTAACGGATCCAGGATAGCAATCTGGGTTATTCCTAATATCGAACACTTTCATTTTGATCAACCATCCACCTCGATCACGCCGATGACAGCTAATCTGAAACCAGATGTATTGAATTATTCGTGGCGTGACTACGGTGTTCGCGTAGGTATCTGGCGTTTGATGGATGTCTTAAATAAGTACAGTGTAAAGGGAACGGTGGCTCTCAATTCCGAGGTCTGTGACTTCTATCCACAAATCATCCGAGCCGGAAGAGAGCTTGACTGGGAATGGATGGCTCATGGATCAACAAAT
This sequence comes from uncultured Spirochaetales bacterium, assembly GCA_964403555.1. Classification (GTDB taxonomy): domain Bacteria; phylum Myxococcota_A; class UBA9160; order UBA9160; family UBA6930; genus UBA6930. Next base: position 2,002 of record CAYOGP010000060.1, read on the forward strand.
TCTGTCTTACTAAACGATCAAACTTACGAGGAAGAGAATAAGTTAATCCAAGAAGTGATAACTAAAATACATTCTTCAACAGGTACGTTACCAAAAGGTTGGTTGAGCCCTGCATTAAGTGAGACCCACAATACTCCAGATATTTTGGCAAAAAATGGGATCGAATACCTCTGCAATTGGGTAAACGACGAACAACCTTACGCTATGCGAGTCCAGACGGGACGCCTTATTTCGATGCCGTATTCCGTCGAAATTAACGATATCCCTGCATTCCTAGAATTCGGGATGACGCCAGAAGAATTCTGTCAAATGATTACAGATCAGTTCGACGTTCTTTATGAAGATGGCGCTAATACTGGGCGAGTAATGTCTATCTGCCTTCACCCTTTTTTAATAGGCCATCCATTCCGGTCTAAGTATCTGGCAAAGGCGCTAGCACACATATCGCAACGTAATGAAGTTTGGATTGCAAAAGGTGGCGACATTGCAAACTGGTTTATCAAGAACTGTCTTGAGTAGGTCGGAAGTTTTAAATTGTGTAGGATGGTATTCTAGCCCTATATTTAGACCCGTGTAGCTCTAGTCTTCTCACTTAAACCTTTGCTAATCGCTTAGTAGCTCGGGAAGGGTTGCAGGAATTTTATTAGTTGAGGAATTCGTTACACCTTTGTCGTATTCAGCAGGTGATTCCTTTCGTCCGATTGCAAATTGACGTGCAACATTAGCTATGTGATTACCATGCAATTCCGCTGTTGCTAAGTCGCTTGCGGGCGGAGCCTGACTTGTATCCTCATCTATGTTCGCTTGTGCCATGACACCTAGGTACCCCGCCATTCGGTTGAGGTCTGCTTCACTGCCCTGGCTAGAGTAATGACCGCCTGTAATTCTCATTGGAACCCAGATCATTCCCATTTGGCTCGCGAAAATCACTAGCTGTTGTAAACAGCTGAGCTTGTCGCCACTTCTACCTGCGGAGACGGTGAATCCTCCTGCTATTTTGTTCACCCACAGTCGCTCTAACCAAATTTCTCCGGCCAATTTTTCTATGAATTCTTTGAACTTGGCAGCGATCGACCCAATGTAAGTAGGCGTACCAAAGATTATGGCATCGGCCTCTGCTAAGTCTTGCCAGTGGCTATCAACTTCTTCAGTTTTAATCATTTTTACAACCGTACCATCTACACTCTTCGCGCCTGCCGCTATTGATTTAGCAAGTTTCTCAGTTGCACCTTTAAAACCACTGAAATAAACAATTGCTATTTTTGTCAAAATATTCTCCTACAACATTGATTCTTATCGACATCTTTAAAAACTACGGGCTATTTAAAGAGAACTATTCACGAAACATGTCTCCATACCCAATTCCATCGAGGAGTTCTTTCTGTACTTTGGAAGCTGCGGCATTGAGGGTTTCTGCGGGTTCTCCTCCCGTAACTGGGTCTACAATTTTTCGTAGAGGGCGATCTTGAGAGTCAGCCATTATTAGATCCTGGACTGCATTCGCAATAAGGTCGATGTCAGGAGAAGCCTCTTCCAGCATTCCAAACCACATTTTCCAAAGATCATCGTTTCTCTTGCATAGTTCTTTACATTGATTAAGAGCGGAGGAATCTGCTGGTCCTTCTGATTTATCTAAGATCTCGGTTGGAAATCCGCCGGGTTGAAGGATCGCAACGTCGACTCCTGATCCCTTCAATTCATAGGCGAGGCCTTCCGCCATGCCCTCGATAGCGAATTTGGAAGCGGTATAGGGTGCAGAAAAAGGTACTACGATTCTTCCCATGATACTTCCTGTATAGATTATTAGTCCGTTCTTGCGAGTTCTCATGGCGGGTAAAACAGCCTTAGTCACTCGGTGAGAACCGGCGACGTTAGTATCCATGATTCGTCTAACTTGTTCTCCAGTAAAGCCTTCACAGACTCCCAACAGTCCAATGCCTGCATTGTTCACCAATACTTCTATTTCACCAGCGCTACTTACTGCCTCTTTAGTGCCTTTAGCTACTGATTGGTCATCTGTAACATCCATTTCAACCAGGAGAATCTTCCCAGAAGCGGAACCAACACTGGATTCCAATCTTTCTGCGTTTCTGGCATTTTTGTCGCGAAGATTGCGCATCGTTCCCACGACGTGGTGCCCCGCTTCAACAAGTTTTTGGCACGTTCTAAAGCCAAAACCGGAGCTAACCCCGGTTACCATTACAATCTTCTTAGTCATTGCTCGATCTCCCAAATCTCATCCGTAATCCGGTATAACCTTACTGGTCCTTAAGGAGAGGCGCTCGTGGGTTTCGTAGAGGTCGCTAAATGGTCGGAATTGTCAGAGAATACCTGCATAGCTAAGACTGTTGGGGTGATATCAATCTTGCTCTGCAGGAAAAATGATGAATTGTACGCTTTAGAAAATCAGTGTCCCCACGCAGGCTCCAAATTGTCCGGTGGTTGTTTTGAAGGTTACGTGATCGAATGTCCCGCCCACGGACACAAGTTCGATGTGCGATCTGGATTTTCCATTAAAAATGCTGATGGTTTTCCAATTCCTTGTTTTAGTTCGTATGTGCGTGGTGGATCAGTATGGGTAGATTTAACGAAACCATTCAACTTTAAGTGAGAAGAAGCTAATACAGTCTTGATCCTTGATTTATCACGTAGCACAATGGGTTCGATTTGCACCTCTAGCGAAATGGAGGTTAAGGAGAAATCAGTGACAGATGAATTGGAAAAACGCCTGGAAACTCTTGAAGCTGAAGTGCGAAATCTTAAGGATCTCAACGAAATTCAAGAGCTGAGATTTAGCTACCACATTGCAGTAAACGAAAAACAGCCAGAATCTATAAAACGATTGTTTGCAAAAAATGGCGGTATTGACTTTGCTCATCTTGGAACTGCGAGTGGTGCGGAGGAACTGGACAAGTTTTATCAGCACGCCCTGTCTGATTTGATCCCGTTCGTAAAACAATTCATACATAATCACTCTATCCAAATTGATGGAGACCGCGGAACCGGAACGAGCTATCTCTTGGCGACTCCAGTTTACAATGGAGAAAGCTATCTAGTGTCCGCACGCTTTGATGATGAATATGTAAAAGAGGGTGGCCATTGGAAATTCAAAAAGATGGCACTTATACCGTTTTTTATGGTTCCTCTTTCAGAGGGTTGGGCCGGCGAAGATAAGATTAAAATGGGTGTTAAAAATTGATGAAGAGGGATTTACCCCTTGAGACCTCTGACGACGAACTGAGGAAGAATAAACATGTAGTCGCCACCTTCGATTGCCTCTTGAAGCCTTTCCTTATAGCTAGCGACCTGACGTTCTCCTAAACGATTAAACTGCAGGGCGTAGGCCAACATATTGTGGACTACTCCTTGCAAATGCCCTCTTCGGTCAACAACGGGGTTTACCCTCACTTCTATCTCTGAGTACCCCGCCTGCCGAAAAAGGCTGGGCAGACGTCGGCCGATATAAGGTTCACGAAAAGCAGGCTGCGCAGCCTCAAAGAGTTCTCTTGTTTCGTCAGGTGAAAAAGGCTCCACTACTACGAACCCCCAGTCACTGTCTACGGCTGCGAGTAAGCCTCCCGGTACGAGCGTTCTTCTGATTTCTTGAAGAGTATTTAATGCTTTAGGAACGTATTCGAGGACGTTTTTCGCAAAGGCTCGATCGATCGTTCCGGTTCCAATTGGAAGAGTTTCGTCCTGAACGTGATGGGTCGTAAGTCTTTCCGGAATTCCCGCGGCTTCAGATATGACCTGAGCTTTGGCTACAAACTCGCGATTCACGTCAACGGCGTGTACTGCTCCTTTCGGTCCGACTATTCGTGCAATTTCGGTGGCAACGAAACCTGGGCCACAGCCGAAATCGAGGACTCTGTGACCTTTCGAAAGAGATAGTGGCTTTAAAAGTGCGTCTACTCGTTCGGGGGGCACACGGAACATTTCATCGTACCTTCGCAAGCGCTCTGAATCGATTTCGACCCAGTGGTCACGATAGTAATTATCGAGTTCGCTTTTTGAAGCAGTTTTTGCCATTGCCGTCTCCAAGCCGATAGTCGTCCAATACTTAAAGAAACGCTAGGTAATTTATTTTAGCCGGTCTGGAGCGACCTCTACGGCGAAAAGCGCAAGTCGAATAATTGACTTAGAAGTTGCAATTTTGAACTCAAAATAAGATAACCGTTGTTTATGAATGAAAGATTCCCACATTTATTAAAGACCCCAAGTATCGCTACGGATGCCTTTGTCGCTCCAAGTGCTGATATTCTAGGGGCAGTTACTTTATCTTCACAATCTAGTGTCTGGTTTGGTTGTGTTTTAAGAGGGGATGTCGAAGAAATTTACGTAGGAGAACGATCTAATATACAAGATCGTACGACTATACATTCCGCGACCGGTGGTCCAGGTACTCTCCTCGGTAACAACGTTACTGTAGGCCACGGTTGTGTACTTCACGCTTGCCGTTTAGAAAATTGGTCTTTCGTGGGAATGGGTGCAATTTGCATGGATCGTTCTATGGTTTCCTCTCACGCGATGCTGGCAGCTGGAGCGCTACTCCCGCCTGACAAAGTTGTTCCCGAGGGTCAGTTGTGGGGAGGGAGCCCAGCCAAGTACCTTCGAGATTTGCGACCCGAAGAGCTTGAAAATTTTGAGTCAGTTTGCGAGCGCTATATAGCCCTAAGTAGAAGGCATTTGTCATTAAATCAGGTAAATAGTTAGTTCGCTGAGACGAAGAGGAACTGGTTTTTCTTCATATTTTTTGTGTCTTGCTATTATTCGGTGAGCAACACTTTCGCTTTGGTTTGCGCTGGCAAGGAGATCTTATGCAAATTGGTTACGCCCCTCTATTCCAAAACCCAGGTAGCGTCCTCGCAGATAGCGAGGTCTATAAGAACGAGCTTCGGCTCGCACAGCTGGCCGATCCCCTGAATTTCGATTCGGTTTGGTCTGTTGAGCATCATTTTACCGATTACACGATGTGTCCGGATGTGGTCCAGTTCTTGTCCTTTATGGCAGGTAGGTGCCCCCGCTTGCAACTTGGAACCATGGTGATAGTTCTGCCTTGGCATGACCCGGTGCGTGTCGCCGAGCAAATTTCTCTCTTAGATCACCTTTGCGAGGGTCGCATGATCCTAGGACTCGGTCGTGGACTTGGTAGGGTCGAATACGAAGGCTTTAGAATAGATATGGACGAAGGCAGAGGTCGATTCGTTGAATATGCGCAACTGGTTTTAGAGGGCCTCGAGCGTGGTTTCGTTGAAGGAGGGGATACAGTCAAGCAACCTAGACGAGACATCCGCCCATTTCCTAGTCGCTCCTTTCGAGGAAGAACTTATGCGGCAGCTGTATCGCCAGAGTCGATGCCGATTATGGCTGGCCTAGGTGCCGGCTTACTGATAATTCCACAGAAGCCTTGGAACGTGGTGGAAAAAGACTTTCAGATTTATCACAAGATATTCAGGGAGGAAAACGGTTGCGAGGCGCCACCTCCACTTTGTGGCGGGTTTTATTTTGTAGATGAAAGCGCGGATAGAGCAGAAGAAATGGCTCACAAATATATTGGCGATTATTACCAGACAGCGATGAATCACTATGAAATGACAGCTGAGCACTTTGGGAAGGCAAAGGGTTATGAGTTCTACTCTAACGTCGGAACTTATATTGAAAAGCACGGCAAGGAGAACGCTGCCGAGGACTTTGTGAAGCTGATGCCCTTTGGAACTCCTCAACAGGTGCTGGATAAGCTTAAGAGTATTCACGAAATCATCGGTATGAATGGTGTTATGTGCCATTTTAGCTACGCAGGAATGCCGTACGATGAGGCCGAAAGAAACATGCGGTGTTTTGCTTCGGGTGTTCTCCCGGAGCTGAAGAGCTGGGAAGTCGCGCCGATGCCAGCTGCGAAGTCTTTAGATCTGTCTCTAGAGAGCGCAGCTTGACCCTTTTACCCCTGGGGGATCGTAGCGATTTTTCTGGTACGGAGAATTTCTTAGTGGTAATATCTGTGTCATGAAAGACAAGATCAACGACCAAAAAGCTGAAGATCAGAACTACGAGACTCCTGCCATCAAGGTTATAAACCTTAGCTGCGAAATCTCGGCGTACGCTCCAGACGAAGAGCCACTTTTCTAACTAAAGCTCTTATCTGAAATGGCCTTCTTAAGCGAATCCAACACGGTTCGAAAGCGAGGCGTGCACTCCGACGAGGCTTCAGAGGCGCTCACTATCCCTTTCAGGCGGACAACGTTTCTAATTACATTCATGGTGTTCTTAGTTTTACTCCCGGTTCAGGCTCGGGCTGCCCGGCTTGTTATTGGGTTTTCCGGCGAAACAGGTTCGAACGATATTTTCCTCGGAGCTAAATTAGGTATCGACGAGTCAAATAGGCAAGGAAAATATTTCGAAAAGGAATTGGTGCTTGAACCAGGTGAACCAAAAGATAGAGGTTCTATAAACTTCTGGATCCTTGGTGATAACCCATCAACTGCCTTTCCAACGGACGTTTTGATTATCGATGCACACAGCACCAGTGATGAACAACGGGAAAGATGCCTCGATTTGCGGTTCTTCAGTGCTCCTAGTGAAACAATGCTCGCGCGTGCGAAGTCGGCCTTTGTCGTTTCGGGGTATGAAGGAGATTCCAAAGAAGTAGAGATATTGGCATGGCATCACACCCTTTTTAAATATGCCGCTCGGGATTTAAATCGCCGTTATAAAGATCAATTTGAAGTTGAAATGACCTCTCAGGCCTGGGCGGGTTGGGCGGCTGCGCGTCTTCTCGGTGAAGCATGGATTCGAGGAAGCAAACCAAGGCCGGATTTGTTCGCCAAATTCTTCCTGGGTTCCGTATCTTTCGATGGCCAAAAAGGCGTCGCGCTGTCGTTCACTGAAACTGGCCAACTACGTCAGATCCTATTCCCTGTTGTTTCAGGTAAGGTCCTTGCGGAAATACCACGGGGCAAGGAGCCTGTAAGAAAGTTGGATAGTCTTTCTGCCTTAAAATGTATAAACCGATAATTAGTGTTAAGGAATTGATCGCGTGAAACTATTTACATTTTTAATTTTTCTAGGGTTAACTTTAGCGGGATGCACATCCTCATTGGAGTCTAAAGAGGCGCGGATATGGGTGAGTAATGAAGGCGATAATACTGTCTCTGTTATCGATTTTGAAACGCTCGAGGTAGTTGCGACCATCAATGTAGGAGAAAGGCCAAGAGGGATTGGTCTTTCGCCTAATCGCGAGGAACTCTACGTAGCTCTAGGTGAAGATGATGCGATTGCTGTAGTCGATGCCGAAACTCTCGAAGTGTCACGAGTTCTAGATTCTGGCTCAGATCCCGAAATGTTCGCCGTAAATCCAAAAAACGGCCATATCTATCTCTCGAATGAAGATGAAGGCACAGCAACGGTACTAGATCCCGTTTCAGGAAAACAAATTGCAGTAATTCCGGTCGGAATAGAACCCGAAGGTGTAGCGGTCTCGCCAACCGGGTCATTGGCCCTTGTTACGGCGGAAGCAACAAATACGGTGCATGTACTCTCAATCCCGGAACATGACTTTTATTAATTGCATCATTATTTAAGATATCT
>CAYOGP010000061.1:0-9529 GCA_964403555.1 uncultured Spirochaetales bacterium
AATTCAAAGTGGCAGGATACCTTCTTTCATACTGGAAACTAATTTTGCAGCCATTCGAGCCACATAACCCTTCCGCCACTTCGAGCATCCTGTCTGAAATAAGTGACTGCACGGTTTTTGAGAACGTCCTGACGGTACCTCCAAGTTCTACTGTCTCCGGAACAACCGCCCAAGCCGTACCCCCATGGAAACGGGTAACTGATAGAACAGCAGGATCAATTGGTTTAACGTTGCGCGAAACTATCGTTTGCCAAGCCATCACGATCTGCGAAGCTACCTGAATTGGATCACGGACCAGATGTGGCAAGGCAGCATGCCCTCCCTTTCCAGTGATCTCCGCTTTGAAGGTATCTAGAGCAGCCATAATTGGGCCCTCCCTCGTCGCCATTTCCCCTACCGGTAACCCAGGCCAGTTGTGAATCGCAAATACCGATTCAACCGGAAACCTTCGGAAGAGTCCGTCCTTCATCATAGCTTCTGCCCCTGCCTCACCTTCTTCAGCAGGTTGAAAGATAAAATGAACCGTTCCATCGAAATCTTTTCTTTGCGCGAGGCACTCCGCAGCAGCGAGAAGCATCGTTGTATGTCCGTCATGACCACAAGCGTGCATCACCCCATCGACCAAGGATTTGTGGCCGAAGTCGTTGAGCTCACTAAGTGGCAGCGCATCCATGTCTGCTCTTAATCCAATCGCTTTTTTCCCTGTGCCGCATTGCAGGGTACCGACAACACCAGTCTTCCCGAGTCCTCTTTCGACATGAATCCCGAACGATTGAAGTTGCTTCGCTACAAAGTCAGAAGTTCGGTGTTCTTGATAGGCAAGTTCGGGATAGGCATGAATTTCCCTTCGCCAATTCGTGTATTTCTCATGGTTCGTTTCAATTTCTTTGATGAGTTCCATAAGTCGACCTTCTTTCCTTGCTCGTCACGCTTATTATGGACAACAGCCCGTCACCGCATCTTCTAAGTCCCATCCAACCGACGACGCTCCGCTCGCGTAAATTCGACAAAGCTCAACCGTCTTTACCTTCTTGGCTTCACTGAGAAGGTCCAAGGCTTCGGATACTTCCTTCTGCGCAGCAACACAGTTGGTTTCTACTGCCCACGCCTTCAAATTTCCAAGTGATTGTTCTCCAATAAGCGAATTATCGCGGCATCCCTTCAAGGTAATAGACGAAGCAGCGCGCTGAATTCCTGACAAAGAAGTATCGATCGCGTTTGAGATTTCACTGCAAACCGCAAAACACGGGCTTGAGCTAAGTAGAGATGCGATAAGTGCTGAACGAAACATCATCCCTACCTCTAACCCCACGGAGCGATATTCACTCCAGCGTCTCACCTGCAAACACCAGACGACCCGCCGCATTTTGCGCCTTTACTCGTGCAAGAACCTCTGGACTTAAATTGATAGATCTGTACGTCGGGAAGCGTCCTTCTAAAATTTCAGGTCTTAAATGAAATCTCTTCGGATCTCGGATCAAAACTTGACTCTTCGCATTATTTCTATTCCAACGACGGCGCATAAAATCGGGATTGAAAAGCGTTTCTTTTTCTTCTTTCGTCCATTCCGCCAAGGCCATAGAGTCGTGAGCGCTGTAAGTCACGAGGTCTAACCTTACATCCCAGTAAGCACTATGTGGATTAGTGTATCCGTGGCCATCGGGGAGATTTGGGTTTTGACGTTCACCCATGCGTACCTGTATTGCTAAGAGCTCTCCCTCTCTGTCGTAAGTTTCTATTCTAAGAGGAAAGAAGTAGTGTTGATCAACCCAATAAACTACACGACCAATCCTATACTTAGGCAACCAGTCCCCCCTTGGAACTGCCGTAACCACAAATGTATCTATTCCGTCATCTTTACGGTAATGAGGATAGTCATCTCCCATCATTCTGATTTTACTTGCCTCTTGCTCGTAAAACCTACCTCCAGCGCGAGCAAGAGTAAGCATGGGCCGATTACTCGGAAACCTCACAGTGCTGTAAAGAATGTCGGAGCCAATAAGAGTCCATTCAAACTCCCATGCCTCTAGGCCCACGATGTCATCGAACGTTTGCACCGAATTCGGAAACTGAGCATCTCGACGCGGAGGGGGTTGGCGTCGAACGCGCCTAAGACTGGGTGAATATACGAAAAAATCGAGCTTAGTCGGCTCATCGCGACCCGTCCTGCGAAGATGCCAGACCTGCTGTTCTCCTTCACTTTTCGGAGGATAAGTGTAGTAGTAGTTCCATCTTTGGAACACGTCGCCCGGCGAGCCGTAAATCCTCGTTTCAGGACCACCTTCTGAACCTACGTTGTCAATCATCCCCAAGGTAATACCTTCGGTCAGGTAACCCTCCTTCGTCACCGATCCATAGCAATCTGCCAACACGTGGGCCCAGCTCGCCACATGATTGAAATTCATGAGTCGATAACCAATCTCCTCAGCATTCAAGGGCGAGGTGAAGGGATACTTCTTTTCTGGCAAATAACCTGTAGCATCCCGGGGGCCTGGACCCTTCAAGTCAGCGCGCTCCAAGGCCTTTTGACTAATCTCATTGGCCGACTTCCAAGTCACCTCGGCCGCACTAACTGATACGCCAATCAGAAGGCACAAAAAAAATGGAACTATGCGACGTTCAAGATTTTTAGAACTCATAAATAAATCCAATCCCAATATTGTCATAGCGTCTATACCCGCCAAATAGGTCATTACCATCCCCTCCGGAGTAATTTGTATAGACTATTTTTCCCCTGAGATATTGAGAGAACTCATAGCTTACTTTCACTTTGGTCTTCATTCCCTGAGAATTCCGCGTCGGCTGACTAAGATACGGAGTTAACGTTAGGCCTATTGCCAACCTGTCTCTGGTAAAACGAAACGGTCGCTTAATAAAAATAACCGGAGCCAAGGCCCATGCGTCTCCGACAGCTCCCCCAAACCCACTTCCCAGAGTGCTCTTCCAATCCTTCGTATAATACAGAGAAGGCTGAAAGATGAACGTGGTGTTATGAGGAAAGGCAAACTCGAACGCAATAGCCCCTTTGATCGTATCCGTTTCCCTCAACCCATCCACATCGGCACCTTCAAGGGCGACTGCGTATTCATCGAGATCCGCAAAAGGCACGCCTTTACTAAGCAGAGCTTCAACCCTAAGAACAACGGGTAGAGTTCCTACAATTGGAACTGACGACAGCGTGCCCGCGTAATCAGCCGTGAAACCGAAATGATGAAGCCGACGATGTCTTCTCTCCAGACTTAGGTAATTAACCCCATTTTCCGTAAACCTTCCGGTAATAGAGTCGGACGGGTTTTTATCCCATGCATAGAAGTAAATCAGCCCGGCTGTCCACGCTCCAAAAGGAACATCTACACGGAAGGCCAATTGGTGCTCAGCGAAATCATTCCAGTTTGGCTTACTTCTTCGATCAACTGTGTATCCATCCGCTGTTACGTTGCCCTGAAGAAGCGTAGGGTTATGCCTAGCAACTGAGTCAGCTGGAGAATAAAGAGGTGAGTACCACGGGCTACCGTAGGTGGCATGTTCATCGGGCTCAAACCCAGGAATCCACAGGAAATTGAGCGAAACAGAACCCACATAGTAAGTAAGATTTGCCATCCACAGTGGAATCCTGCGTCGCTCGTAATCGCTTGATTCAAGTTGAACCGATTCCCTACCGTCCATGGGGTTGATCGCATCTATGAATCGACCGTCCATCTTCCCCCATGCGATTTGTTGCTTTCCAAGTACCAAGTCGAACTTCAGGGTTCTCAGAGAAACATATAATTCTCGGACAATATCTTTCGAGTCTTCATAACCCCGGAGTCGTTCATTCTCCTTCGGAGCGTAAAGGCCATCGGAACCTTGCAGAGCGTAAACCGGATCATAAAGAGCGTGAAAAATGCCGGTAATTTGAATGTTGCTGTTTACTTGATAGTTTGCCTCCAGCTCAAATAGGCTCTGAAACTGCAGCCATCGGTAATCCCTGTCCCGAAAACCCACGTTGTCGTGACTGCTAAGCAAGGCATCTGAGGCAAATGTGTAGGTTCCGTTAAGCGTCAAGCCTGGGACAAGCCGTTCTATTGGCCTCGTCAAATACCGGCCTCCCGGATCAAAGGTGGCCAGAAAACGGTCGAGTCCCGCTAGTCGGTCCCGCATAGAAGCGGTCGCAACTTCGCCAGAAAGAGCAACCAGCAAGAGCAAGAGAAAACTGAGGTGCCATCCAGTTAACCTTTGTCGGAAAAATCCAAATCTCAAGAGATGTGCCTCCTCAGCAATAAGCTGCCAAAATAACATCGACACGAGGATTTTGGCGGCCAGCAGAGTGTACGACAAACGTTCTTCGTAGGCAGGTCTAAAGACAGAGTTCGGACAAGGAGGCTGAAGGGGATAGGAACAAACAAGCCCTGAGGAGCATATCCCTCCGTTCTTGAATTCCATCTATCCACTCCCCTTTTTGGGTCCAAGACCCACGAGGAGGGTTTTTCAATATTCAAGTACGATAAGCGAGCTTCGGAGTTATAGTTGCAAGGCATCCGATGAACTTGAGAACACCTAAAGTAAAGGACCAAAATCACTATGACTGAATTCGGGATATTTGGTGATATTAAAATTGAACTTGACAGCGACTTCGTTGCCACTGCAGAGGTGCAACGAGGGCCACATAATTTCTTTGACCAACAAATGATCGCAGACCTTGCGTCCGGATTTGAAGCACTTGATAACGATACCGGTTGTCGAGCAATCGTTTTATGTGCGGAAGGGAAGAACTTTTGTGCGGGCGCAAACTTCGGAAGTAAACTTGACAGTGGCGTTCCTAAGAATCTCGCGGGCAAAGGCTCATCCGGAAAAGGAAGACACCTTTACGACGAGGCGGTGAGGTTATTTAGTACGCGGACTCCTGTCGTAGGTGCCATACAGGGTCAGGCCGTTGGCGGTGGGCTCGGACTAGCACTGATGCCGGACTTCCGGGTCGCGAGCAAAGACTCTAAGTTCTCGGCAAATTTCGCGCGATTAGGATTCCATCACGGTTTCGGCCTTTCAGCGACATTGCCTCGCATAGTTGGAATGCAAAAAGCCCTTGACCTTCTATACACGGGTCGCAGAGTTAGTGGCGACGAAGCCTTTGAAATCGGCCTGTGTGACCGACTCGTGTCGAATGATAAAATACGTACATCGGCAAAAGAGTTAGCCGCCGAGATTGCCACCTCAGGTCCTTTAGCGGTGGATTCGATTCGACAGACGATGAGGGGCGACCTCGCGGAAGCAGTACGTAATGCGACGGCTCACGAAAAAGTCGAACAAGACCGACTTGCGGCTACCAACGATTTCAAGGAAGGAATTAAGGCAATGTCCGAGCGTCGTCCACCCGGTTTCAGTGGAACATGAGTTCGAAATCCTAGTAAGGGTTGAAATTAAGTTTCAGGCCAGCTCGATGCCAATCCGTCTTTAGTAGCGTTCCACTTCGAGAACAAGTGATGAAAGCCGTAGTCATGCTTTGCCCGCCAAAGCAGATGTTCGTAGTCAAGGGGTCACCAGTAGGAAAGTGACGAGTTTGCCCCCCGCGCGGATTGAACTCCGTTATACCTCCATTTCGGATTGTGGCGACGCACACACAACCTTCTTCATCAACAGCCAAACTGTCGAGGAGTTGATCACCAGGTAAACCCGCCACACATTTTCCGCGTGTAGCCTTACCAAACGAACCCGCAATTTTCCCTGGCTCTGCCAGGTCCCAGCTGCGCAATCTACCCACGTGAGTTTCCGCTACATAGACGGTACCTTCGTCAGGGGAAAGCCCTACGCCATTAGGCCCTTCCAGAGGAAAAACGACCTCCTTAATGTCCGACCCATCAGGCTTCGCATAATAAAGACCCCCTCTGTCGACCTGCCTCTCGTAGGTTTTCCCGTGATCGGTGAACCACATGCCTCCTTCACGATCGAACACTAGGTCATTCGGGCCTTTTAATGGCACCCCTTCAACTTCTGTATAGAGCGTTTCAACTGCGCCGGTCTGGAGGTCCACCGCCTGAATGGATCCTCCCACATAGGTCGACATGCCCTCTATGATGCGAACCTGACCTTCTCTAATTTCCGTGTCAAATCCTCCGTTGTTGCAAACATAGACCCGACCGTCCGGACCAAATGCTGCACCGTTGGGTCCACCTCCGCACTCCCCTACAACTTGAATTGATCCATCAGGTAGAACTTTTGACAAAGTTCCTCTCGCAATCTCAACAAGTAATACGCTCCCATCGGGCATCGCGATTGGTCCCTCAGGAAATAGCAGTCCTTTTGCAATCTCAATCATAAAAGCTCCTCAGACTCCCTTCGTGGGAAGTCGGTGCGACACTAAAATACCCTACTAATCACAAGAAAAGAGCATAAACTAAGGAATATGAATGACAAAGAATCCCTCCCCGGCATCCAACGATCCGACATCGAACGCTGGATTGCAAACAATTCTGAATCCCTGATACCTCCCTTTGAATGGACGCGCTTAGAGGGCGGGCACTCAAACCTGACCTATGAAATCATCGATTCTGAAGGAACGGCGGCAATTGTTCGCCGTCCACCACTCGGAAAACTACTACCGAAAGCTCATGACATGGGACGAGAATTTAGAATTCTTGAATCTCTGAGGGAAACCGCCGTCCCGGTGCCCAGCCCAATCGCCTATTGTGAAGATATTGAAATTACGGGCGCACATTTTTACGTAATGGCGTCAGTTACAGGCAGAGCTCTATACGAGGCGGAGGACGTACGAGGATTCATTTCTGAGCCTAACCGAGAAGCACTCGGGGCTTCATTCATAGATGTATTAGCGGACCTTCACAAACTTGAACCGGATGCAATAGGCTTGGGCAGACTAGGGAGGCCCGACGCCTATGTCGCCCGACAGTTGAAGAGATGGTACGACTCTTGGAACTCATCCCGCGAGGCTGCAGATATAGACCTTCCGGCGGTAGATGACCTCTATGAATTCCTTTCAACAAGAATTCCTGAACAAGAGCCTGGACGCATTGTGCATGGAGACTACGGGCTTCATAACTGCCTTGCTTCTCCTGAGGGCTTTGTGACAGCCGTCCTCGATTGGGAGATCAGCACTTTAGGCGACCCGCTCGCTGATCTGGGGTATGCCTTAAATACCTGGTCTGAGCCCGGCGAGACTCTTACCCTTAAAGATGACGCACCGACTGAAGAACCTGGTTTCTCAAAGAGAACCGCGCTTCTCGAACGGTATGCTTTACGGAGCAAAAGAGATGTCTCTAATATTAGTTTCTACAGTGCCTTTAATTTCTGGAAGACTGCATGCATTATCCAAGGGGTCTATGCCCGATATGTACTCGGCCAGAAAAGCACCGAAGGTATCGACCTCGACTATTTGAGAGAGCGTATATTCAGGGCGGCTCGCCTTGCTTCCAACGCAGCTGCCACGATCAAAACCTCTTAAGCGCCCCGCATGATGTCTCTCGCCTGCGCCCAACGATGAACCTCCGATGGTCCGTCGTATATACGAAACGCACGTATGTCTCGATAGGTACGTTCTACGATGGTATCTGCAGTAATTCCAAGACCGCCGAGCACTTGGACGCAGCGGTCCACGACACGACTAAGTGCCTCAGAAACAAAAACTTTCGCAAGGCTGCTCTCGCGCCTTCCTTTTTGACCCTGATCGAGAATCCAAGCGCAATGCCATGTTGAGAGCCGAGCCAAATGGAGATCTGTTTCGTTATCCGCGAGTTGGAAACCAACTCCCTCATGTTCGCCAATGGGTTTCCCGAAGGCTACGCGCTTCCTCGCATAATCGACGGCAATTTCTTGGCAACGTACAGCCTGGCCAAGCCACCTCATGCAGTGGGTCAACCGAGCCGGAGCAAGGCGGATTTGAGCATATCGAAACCCTTTTCCTGGCTCCCCAAGGATTTGGTCCTTCGGAACACGCACGTCGTCATAGGTAACCTCACAATGGGCACCCACGGTGTTGCTGTCCATCGTATCGAGTGTCCGAACAATTTTCATACCCGGGACATCGCCATCTAAGAGAAACATCGAAGCACCAAGTTCCTCTCCAGAAATACTTTCGGTTTTGGCCATGATAATATTCAGTCCAACTCCTGGAGCTCCGATCCCAGAAATTAACCATTTCCGGCCATTGATAACGTACGAATCGCCATCATCTTTTGCGACTGTCTTCATGAGCGACGGATCGGATCCTGCCCCGCCATCGGGTTCGGTCATATGAAAAACTGTTCTGATTCGGCCCTCAGAAAGAGGCCGTAGCCAACGGTCTTTCTGTTCGTCAGTTGCAACCTTATCGAGTAAGTGAACGTTCCCTTCATCTGGAGCCTGAATATTCAAAGCAAGTGCGCCAAGAGGGGAATAGCACGCTGCCTCAAAAACTAGTGCGTTACCCATATTATCCAGACCAAGCCCCCCCCACTCGACTGGAGCATGTGGGGTCAAAAGACCTGCCTCCCTCCCCTTCGAGACAAGATCCTGCCTTAAAGATTCTTCTGGACCATGAGGACCCTGCCTAGGGTCATTTTCCATGGGAACGATTTCTTCACGAACGAAGTTCGTGACCTTCTTAGTGAGAGCCTGGAGATCTTCGGAGGGAGAAAAATCAATCATAGTCGTCGTCCTCAACTTGCTATCGATTCGAACCAACCCTTTCGGAAGAAATCTTCTTTCCAATCAGGCTAGTGGTGGGCCGCCAGGGACTCGAACCCTGAACCAACGGGTTAAAAGCCCGGTGCTCTACCAATTGAGCTAGCAGCCCAGACTGTCTGAGGTACCACTCGATCGACTTTGTGTCGAGCGGAATGCCCAAATTCCTGCAGAGTTTCTAAGACCTAGAACCTTCTTTTTGGTGGGCCGCCGCAAAAAGTCCAGCTGCAATAACTGTCGCCCCAACCGCGTGAAAAGTGGAAAAACGCTCCCCGAGGAAACATATTGCCATAATTGTTCCAAATACCGGCACTAGGTGCTGAAATGCCCCCGCCGTATTCGCGCCAACTATCACAACCGCGCGGTTAAAAAGGGCGATGGCAATCGCCGTTGGAACAATTCCTACATAGACCACTGCAAGCCAGGCAAGCGCAGAAATATCATACGTCTGCTTCTGCCATTCCCAGAAAGCAAGAGGAAACAGACCAAGCGTGGCCACAAGTACAACGCAAAAGAAGAAGACATACGGGTCGAGGCCGGAAGTCCGTCTTTTCGCTAGAACTGTATAGAACGACCAACACAGCATGGCGAAAAACATCAATGCGTCTCCACCAGCCAGCTCCCGAGACAAGAAACTGAACGGTTCACCTCGAGTGACTATGATCGCCACTCCAGAAAGCGACAGACCAATTCCAAGTGCTTGTGCGCTTCGGAAGCGTTCGCGAACCATGAGAAACGAAATAAGAGGAATTGCTGTGGGACAGAGAGACATCATCATGACAGCATTAATCGCCGAAGTCTCTCGGAGAGCATGGTAGACAAGAGCATTAAAAGCACCCGTACCTACGAGGCCCGCAAAAAACATGGTCCAGGTATT
>CAYOGP010000062.1:0-2269 GCA_964403555.1 uncultured Spirochaetales bacterium
CGGATTTCGGCTACTCCGGAGCGTAAAAAACCGCTTTGGGAGTACACAGGAGATCGGTGTCTTCAGTATGGGAGAGACGGGTTTGGAGGGTGTCGAGAATCCGAGTGCATACTTTCTATCCGACCGAAGTATTGGTGCACCCGGAGCAACTGTAGTTCCGCTCATAGAAGGCTCTCGCCCTGTGTTAGTTGAAATTCAGGCGCTTGTTGCGCCGGCCGGCTACGGAACGTCACGAAGAACGAACGTTGGCGTCGATGATGGCCGGGTGGCACTTGTTCTTGCCGTTCTCGATCGCAGGACCAAAATGGACTTTGTCTCTAGAGATGTCTATCTGAATGCTACCGGTGGTGCGCGAATTTCCGAGCCAGCAGCCGATCTTGGTTTAGCCCTTGCTTTGGCCTCTAGCAGGTTGGACCGGGTACTTCCTCATGATGTTGCGGCTTGTGGCGAGGTGGGCCTCGGCGGAGAGTTGAGATCCGCCTCCAGATTGGAAGCGCGAGCCGGAGAGGCTGCTCGATTGGGCTTCAAACGCCTGCTCGTTCCCGCTAGGAAGAAGATGCCTTTGGTTCAGGGGATAGAGCTCGTTCCTTTCGCCAATCTTATAGAGGCCATATCATGGTTAAGGAGTGAGGGTTTGACCGCTTCCGTTTCCGCTACAGCTGTGACGGACTGATTCTTAGAAGGTTCGTTTTTCGCAGTTGTTCTGCATCCTCAGGCTATTATCCTGGATATATGCATATCGACAAAACTAAGACTTCTGAGGCCCCGGAAGGCTCAGAAGTCTTCCGCGCCAACATCGAACCGATGCTAGGTCTCGTTGATCGGTGCCTTAGAGAACAGCTCAACTCCGAGACTGACCTAGTAAGGAGTCTTGGCGAGCACGTCTTTGCTAAACCCGGCAAGCGATTAAGACCGATTCTTCTAATGCTTTCCGCCGAGCTTTGCGGATACAAGGGGCCTCGGCGGATTCAGTTGGCTGCGGCGCACGAGCTGATTCACACGGCGACACTTCTCCACGACGATGTGGTCGATGTTTCCGACTTGCGCAGGGGACAGACTGCTGCACACGTGCTTTGGGGAAATCGAAGCGCCGTGCTGGTCGGTGATTTTTTCTATGCACGTGCATCTCAGATGATCGTAGAGGATGGAGAGTTAGAAATAGTTGGTCTCTTCGCCAAGATGATCCAAATGATGTCCGAGGGAGAGCTTCTGCAGCTTGAACGCAGTTTCGATCCGGACGCGACGGAGAGCCACTATTTCGCGGTTATCGAGCGAAAGAGTGCGGCGCTTCTCTCCGCAGTCTGCGAGATAGGTGCAATCCTCGGCGGTGTGACGCGGATAGAGCGACGATATTTAGCCGACTTCGGTAGGCAGCTAGGTGTAGCTTTCCAACTCCGAGACGATGCGCTCGATTATTCCGCGGATTCATCCGATACGGGCAAGCCGTCCTTCACAGATCTTCGCGAAGGGAAAGTTACTATGCCTCTATTGCTGGCTCTTAAACGTGCGGCACCAGGCGAACAAGAAGAGGCTATTCATCTTCTTAAGACTGCGGCGCAAAGAAGTCTTTCCGGCAAGGGAGAGATACTTACAGAAGCGGAAGTTGTCCCACTTCGTGCACTAGTAGAAAATACTCGCGGTGTAGAAGACACTAACCGTTGTGCAAGCAGTTACGTAGATAAGGCACGCGCTTCTCTGGAACCCTTTACCGCTTGCGGTGCGAAAACAGCGTTACTAGAGGCAGCGCAGTTTTCGGTGGAGCGCTCATCTTAGGTCCAGCGACGGTGGGTTTGACTTAGATACTGACAGCACGTAGCTTGTTTACCTTTCTTCTGACTTTTCGATGATTAAATTTGTATGGCTTCACAGGGACTCATCTTGTGATAGTTCTTTAAAAGGAGAAACCAGGTGTCATCAGAAATCAGCAAGGTTGAAGCAAATGAAATCCTGGACTCCCGGGGAAATCCTACCTTGACTGTTCGGGTTACCGCAGCTAATGGACGATCCGGAAGGGCGGCCGTCCCGTCGGGTGCTTCAACTGGGGCGCGCGAGGCCCTCGAACTTAGAGACGGAGACTCAAGTCGCTACGGCGGCAAAGGGGTACTGAGGGCCGTTTCTCATATAAACGGTGAAATTTCTGCCGCATTGCATGGAGTAGAGCTTGATGGGTTAGAAGCTCAAGGCGTGATTGATAAAATGTTGATTTCATTAGATGGGACTGAGACAAAAGCTCGTCTTGGTGCGAATGCTCTCCTAGGAGTTTCTTTAG
>CAYOGP010000062.1:2279-9464 GCA_964403555.1 uncultured Spirochaetales bacterium
GATTTCTTACCGACCCCAATGATGAACGTGCTTAATGGTGGCGCTCATGCGGACAATAACGTTGATGTGCAAGAATTCATGCTTTTCCCAATTGGAGCGGATTCCTTTCACGATTCACTGCGTTGGGGTGTAGAGGTATTCCATACGTTGAGGGAGGTACTTCATAAGAAGGGCTATGCAACTTCTGTGGGTGACGAGGGAGGATTTGCTCCCGATCTAAAGTCGAATCAGGAGGCTATCGAGCTAATTCTAAGTGCGATAGAGCGCGCCGGTTATCGTGCAGGCGATGAAATTGCGATTGCACTTGATCCTGCATCAAGCGAGTTCTACGAGGATGGGCGGTATGTCCTGAAGGGGGAGGGACGTGAGCTGGATTCTGCTGAAATGATAGATTTTTGGAAAAACTGGAGAGGAAAATACCCGATTCTATCTATCGAAGATGGGTTGGCTGAAGATGATTGGGAAGGGTGGACCGCCCTTACCAAAGTTCTTGGCCATAAGACCCAGTTGGTTGGAGATGATTTGTTTGTGACCAATCCCGCGATTATTCGCGAAGGAATTTCTAGGGGGGTTGCGAATTCCGTCCTTATCAAAGTCAACCAAATTGGAACCCTCAGTGAAACGCTGGAGGCAATTCGTCTCGCTAAAAGTGCCGGCTTCTCTTGTATCGTATCTCATCGCTCGGGTGAAACGGAGGACACAACGATTGCCGATCTTGCAGTTGCCACAGGTGTCGGACAGATAAAGACTGGTTCTTTATGCAGATCCGACCGTGTGGCTAAGTACAATCGCCTCTTACTGATAGAATCGGAATTAGCTGACCGAGCACGCTTCGCGGGAGCTTCAACTATCCAAGGTTTTTCTTGAGCGAGGAACTACTACGCAACATTGTCTTCACGCGCTCCAGGTTAAGTACGTCCCTTTGTGCAATTGGCATGGTTTTAGTTTTAGCTACGTCTGGTACTGCTTACGCACCAAGCACAGCTCAATTGTGCAAGCTGATCGGCGCGCGCAACCTGGCCGCAGGGAGAACCGAAGCCTTGTCCTTCTTGGTGGCTTTGCGGCTAGGTGATTCCCAAGATGTGGTGGCTGAGGGTCGTCTTGATAGTGATCCTAGTGGGCTTTCGCGCTTAGCACTCGTTGGAGTGGACGGACGCCGGAGACAACTAAATCTTCAAGGGAGGCTCTATGGCTCAACAAACGGGGTTTTCAGTCAAACGGCTCGGTCACTCCTTCCTCCTCTCTACTACCTGCAAGTAAATTCGCTTGAAAAGCTCGCAGCACTTTTACATTTGCCAATCGATTTCCCGACAGCGGTTTCATTTTCACGACTAGGAGATAAAGACTGTTTTGTTCTTTCGTCTTCTCGCGAAGGAGGATTGGCGCTTTTGGTAGAGATTGACTCTCTCGAAATAGTTGGGATCCGTCTCAATAACGGCACGCTTTTCGAATTGGGACCCCTAAAACAATTCGGAAGAGTCAAAATTCCTAGCTGGATCCGCGTTAACCGAAAAGATGGATTTCGGGCAACTCTTTTAGTTACCGACCTTATCGAGAAGGCCGTCCCTGCAACCAATTACAGCAATGACTGGTTGCGAGAGGTTGGCAATTAGGAAAATCTCCGAAATTACAGGCCTAGCCCCCGTATCGCGGCCTGATTGTTATATAGGCTCCGTGGTCGTGAGAGAGGAAGGTTGTAAACCTGTGGATATTAGAGACTTTTAAGGGTGCCCTCCGTTTTTAGAGTCGCTAAGGGCTTTTGAGGGCTCGGGTGAAGAATAGTTGTAGTAAGCAATGGTTGGACCCTCGGTGCAAGGCTAGGTTCTCCGTCAATGAGAACCATGGAAAATATTAAACCTAAGAGAGGCCTGTCCGTTCCGCTGGTCACGGTGTTAGACGCTGGGGGGAACCTTTTGGAGGCGGACCAAAGAAGCCTCGTTCGGCATGTAATCCAAGATGGTTACGGAGCCGATGTGGTCTTTGCGGGAGGCACTACGGGCGAATGGGATGTACTTTCGGCCCCGGTGATGCGTCAGGCGGTGGCCGTTTCTATCGAAGAAGTCCTTAAAGAGAATTCCCGTCTAGGGGGAGAAGGCGGTTCAGTGGAGGCCTGGGCTGGAGTCACGAGTCAAAATCCCATCGAAACACTTCGAAACCTAGAGTTGGCGATTCGAGGGGGCGCGCATGCAGCGGTTCTCGCTCCCTTGTCAATTCGTGGGATTGATGACCCTGTACATTTTGTTGCCAGAGACGTCGCTGATCTTTTAGATAGTCTTCCGCGTAGGATTCCAATTTATCTTTATGACAATGCCGATATCGCCGTGGATCCCAAGGTTCGTCACTTTCGCACTTGGCAGGTAAAAGCACTCTCTCGCCTTGATTTTGTCCGAGGCATAAAAGTTTCGGCTTCAAAGAAGGTTTTGGGGAACTACACGAAAGCCGCAGAAAGTTTCCGAGATCGAGGAGAGTTCGGTATCTATATTGGCGATGCCCTTTTGGTCTTTGATCTTTTCCGCCCGCGTAGTGGTTGGCTGGGAGTCTTGGATGAGCACTGGCAACGGCGACGGCTACGAGGGTCACTTCCTGTTGGTGTTGTTTCAGGCCCAGCGAACGTGTTGCCTCGTGAGTGGGCCCGAGCATGGCAGGTATGTACCGCGGGCGATATGGAACGGATGGAACTAGTTCAGAACGTTTTGACTTACTACAGAACTGAGACGCGCGCGGCGGTGGGCAAGAGAAGCATCGCATGCCTTAAGCGCGCGCTATTCCTGTCGGGCGTAATAAGCTCCACAAGATTAGCGGAGGGTACGCCTACCCTTGCCCAGCCAGACCTAGAACGTTTTGATTCAGTCTGGAGAGAAGTCAGCAAATTATCCCGAGAAAAGGTCGGAGATCCCTGGGTGACCAAGAGACCCGTCGTCGATGGTGTGAGCTTTTAAGGTGAGCGAGGCCCTTAGTACATTTGACGTTGTGCTCTCACAGCTCAAGTCGCTCCGAGAGGTTCTGTCCGAACAACATTTTGAGAAGGTTTTAGCGGTTATTGCTGAAATGGATTCCCTGGGTGGCCGGCTCCACGTCACAGGTATCGGTAAGTCTGAACATGTAGCTCGCTATGCGGCAGCTCTTTTCGCCTCCACGGGTACGCCTGCCAGCTTTTTGGCTGGTGTCGAGGCTGGGCATGGTAGTTCTGGGCAAATTGTGCCGGGTGATGTCGTAATCGCGATAAGTAATAGTGGAGAGACAGAGGAACTTCGCCTGGCGATCACCGCGGTTCGAGGGCTGGGTGCAAAAGTTATTGCTATCACCGGAAATTCCGAATCATGGTTGGCAAAAAACGCTGAGGCTTTTCTTTCGGCCGCCGTCGAAAAGGAGGGGGGAGGCCTAGGTCTGGCACCACGTGCAAGCGCGGCGGCCCAAACAGTTGTTTTAGCTTCTCTTTCGGCTGAACTTGAGGTGGCTCGAAATTTTAATCGTCGGGATTTTCATGCCCGTCACCCAGCGGGTGCCCTTGGGCGTGAGACGAAAGCATGAATGAAAAGTACTAGGCCTTCGAGTTGACTCTTCAGGCTAGCCATGGCTAGCGTGTTCTATCGGCATAACCCACCATCTCGTTAGGGTGGAGAAAAGGGGTTTTAAAAGACTTGGGGCCGTAGCTCAATTGGGAGAGCGCCGCGTTCGCAACGCGGAGGTTGGCGGTTCGATCCCGCTCGGCTCCACCACACCCCTATCTGAAAAGACGGGTCCTTACGGCGTTACTGCTACTTTGAGTACTCCATCACCTTGGTTCGAAAAAAGTTCGTAGGCCTCCTCAATTTGGTCCAATTTGAATCGATGAGTGACCAAGGGGGAAAGATTTACCCGACCAGAAGCTATTACCGACATCATCCGTCGCATCCGCTCTTGTCCACCTGGGCAAAGGGTTGACGAGATACAACGGTCTCCCAAACCCGCGGCAAAAGCATCGACTGGAAGTCGAAGATCTTCAGAGTAGACCCCAAGGCTAGAAACCTTCCCTCCAGGTTTGATAATAGAAAGGCAATTCTCAAAAGTTTCCGGTAGACCCAGGGCCTCTATTGCTACGTCAACACCCCGACCATTCGTCATGCGCATGATCTCCTCGACAGGGTTTTTGCGATTGAAGTCGATAGTTTCGTCTGCACCCAATTTTTTCGAGATTTCTAAACGGGCAGGAACTGTATCTACTCCTATGATGCGCGTGGCGCCGAGAAGTTTTGCCCCAGCCGTCGCGCAAAGTCCGATAGGGCCCTGTGCAAAAATGGCAACGGAGTCGCCTATTTGCACCCCTCCACTCTCCGCACCACTGAAACCAGTAGTCATAATATCGGGGCACATTAAGACTTGTTCATCCGAGAGCGAGTCTGGAACCGGGGCAAGATTGGCTACCGCGTTGGGAATTACGACGTATTCGGCTTGAGAGCCGTTGATAGTGTTGCCTAGTTGCCAACCTCCCAAGGGCTTGTCCCCACACTGTGAGTGGTGCCCCTGAAAACAGGATGAGCACTGCCCGCAGGGGGTGATGGCGCCTGCTATAACGCGTTGTCCTTCTTCAAACCCGGTCACTCCTGTGCCAAGAGCGGCAATTATCCCGACGGGCTCATGTCCGACTGTTAGACCTCTTTCCACAGGATACTCGGCTTTAAGGATATGAACGTCTGTGCCGCAAATCGTTGTCGTCGTGACTCTGAGGAGTGCTTCTCCCGGCCCTGGGGTAGGAATTTCTTTCTCGTCGAGTACGATTCGACCGGGTTCGGCAAAGACTGCAGCTTTCATTTTAGGCACCTTCTTATCTCCTTGGTCTGAACACAATTATTGTCCATTTCTTCGCACTAAAAGGGTGCAAGTTTTGACCTTTTTGTGCAAAAGTCCCATTCCCACGGGACAGCTATCGTGGATTACCTTTGGGGAAGCACTTGAGAGTTGCCGATCTCTTAGCCACGCTCTCTTCACGATGAGAGCCGGAGAAAGTGACCCAAAAGAGCTTCGAATTCCTGCCGTTGTTATGGCTGGAGATCAAAGGGGCTCTCGATCTATAGGTCAGGAGAGCAAGGTATTCTTAGAGCTGGACGGACGACCTCTGATTGTCCATATCCTGGAAACTTTGCAACGCGTTCCAGAAATATCTGAGATCTGGGTCGTGGGTGACCAGCAGAACTTGTCTAAACTAATAGATCCGCCGCCGAAGTCCTGGTCGAAGGCGGTTACAGCACTGCCTCAGCTCAACAACCTCTACGAGAATGCGTGGGAAACGTTCAGGCGATCTCTTCCAGGTGCTGGACCGGAAGGGAGAGATCCGACAGAAAAAGAAGTTTTAATTCCCTATCTCTACGTTTCCGGAGATCTGCCTTTCGCTACTCCACAAGAGGTTTCTGCTTTTATTGCGCTTAGTCTGGAATCCGAAGGCGATTACGTTCTGGGCTTGGCTCCCCAAGGCTCTCTTGCATCATTTTCGACAGGTGAACCAAAATACGTCGTTGCGTATTTCAATCTCGCTGAAGGCAGATTCCGACAAACGAATTTACACTTGGTCAGGCCTGCCAAAATTCGTAACCGAAAGCTTATCGGTGAAATGTACGAATATCGCTACCAGAGAAGGATGAAGAATGTTCTTCCCCTAGCCTGGCAGATGCTCTATCGAAAGGGAGGTAGGCTGGCTGCCCTTTGGTACTATATTCTCATTCACGTTGCAGGATGGATGGATCGCCGAGGGCTGTCACGCATCGCTGATATCGTACGTCAGTATGTTCCGTTGGCTAAAGTTGCGGGCTGCGTTTCATCATTCCTTGGGGCAAAGTTTCAATTCGTGATAACAGAGGCTGGTGGTTGTGCGGTCGACATTGATAGCGAGGAACAATATTTGGCGGCCAAGGCACGTTATTCCGAATGGCACAAATCACAGGAAGAAACCGCGGTAGTCCTTTATGGACCTTCGACCAGTAGTAGCGAGGAATAGCATATTGAGTCCACCAACCTTATTTCGTCTCCCACAGAGAAGCGTTATTGAAGTTCGTGGTGCGGATCGATCTCGGTGGCTCAACGGCATGATAAGTAACGAAATTTCTGATCTCCAGGGTGAAAAAAATGGATGTCCTGCGGTTCTCTTGTCGAGGCAGGGGCGCGTGATCGCGGATTTACATGTCTTGGTTTTGCCCGATTGCATTTGGCTAGAGCTCGAATCAGATTTCACGGAGTTGGTTATAAAGGAACTTGACCGTTACATCATTGCGGACAGCGTAGAGCTTCAAAATCTCGCGAGGAGAATAAGCCGCTATTGCATTGAGGGTGAAGAGGCTATTGAACTAATCAGACGTGTTTCAAAAGGATCGATCTCGGAACATCGGTATGCAGGAAGTGAAGTCCAGTTTGAAGGACTTACAGCGATAGTCGCTAACTACGAATTAGGATCGCCAAGTGGCGTCCAGATATTTCTGCCCTCGGAAAACGCCGCCGAATTCGAAGAATTGCTTTTCTCGTCGGAGAAGACTTTAGTAAAAGGCACAGCTGAGGCGTTCGAAGTCTCGAGGGTTATTGCGGGCCGACCGCGGCTTGGAGCGGAGCTCGATGAAACCGTTTTGCCCGATGAGGCGAATCTTGGAGATGCGATTTCGACCACGAAAGGTTGTTACATTGGGCAGGAAGTTATAGCCCGGCTACGCTCGAGAGGGAAAATCAAGCATCAACTAGTAGGACTCTTGTTCGATGAGCACGTTTCTTCAGATTCTCCCTTAACTATCCTTGGCAAGAAGGTTGGCGAAGTGACCTCGGTGGTATTCGTAGAAGGTCTAGGCGTCGCAGGTCTAGGCTTTGTGCAAGTTGAGCAAAGTGACCCGGGGACACAGTTAAAAGTTGGCAAAATCAACGTAAAGGTTGTGTCCCTTCCCATGGCTATGAAAGAGAAAAGTTGAAGATTCCGGCCCTCGTGGTTTTCGCAAAAGAACCTCGGCCTGGTTTAGTAAAGACGCGACTTTCTCCGCCACTTTCACTGAAACACGCGGCGGATTTTTATCGCGCAATGCTCGCAGATGTCCTTAATTCGACTGCACGAGCGGCGACGGCCTTGGGTGCTACGCCCTTTCTCTTTGTAGATCCGAGGGGAGCTTTGCCCAAAATGCTTGCGCAGGCTCCGGCAGAGTTTGTAGGACTACCTCAAGAGGGTGCGGGTCTGGG
>CAYOGP010000063.1:0-9414 GCA_964403555.1 uncultured Spirochaetales bacterium
TTTTCCGGCGATACAGGGAAATGCAGGATATGAAGGTACATACCTCTTAGGTACTGCATTGGCTCGGCCAGTGATTGCAAAGCATCAAGTAGAGGTCGCGAAAGAAACGGGTTGCGATGCGATTGCTCATGGAGCGACAGGGAAGGGTAATGATCAAGTTAGATTCGAGCTCACCTACCGGGCCAAAGCACCAGATCTCACGGTTGTGGCTCCGTGGAGGACCTGGGGTATTAGGTCGCGAACTGACTGCATAGAATACGCCAAGAAGCACAAAATACCTGTTCAGGCCACGGCAGCTAAACCGTACTCGATTGACCGCAACCTTCTCCACATATCTTTTGAAGGAGGCATATTGGAAGATCCCTGGAAGGCTCCAGAAGAGGCAATGTTTATACTTACCAGTTCTCCAGAAGCTGCCCCTGATCATTCGACCGAGATTATTATCTCATTTGAAAAAGGAATTCCTGTTGCTATTGACGGTGAAAAAATGACGGGAGCTAATCTATTGGCTCACCTCAACAAAATTGCGGGACAAAACGGAGTTGGTCGCGTGGATATGGTGGAGACGCGTTTCGTAGGCATTCGTTCCAGAGGTGTGTATGAGACTCCCGGTGGCACCTTGCTGCTCGCAGCTCATCGAGCTGTTGAATCGATTACTTTGGATCGTGAGGTAATGCACGAGCGCGATAGGCTGTCTCCTCGATTTGCAGAGTTGATTTATAACGGTTTCTGGTTCTCCCCTGAGATAAACTTCTTGAAGGCAGCAATTACAGAATCTCAGAAGAATGTCACAGGAGACGCACGCTTAAAGCTCTATAAGGGTAATATCCTCGTCACGGGCCGAAGGTCACCCGTTTCCCTTTACTCAGCGGAGCTATCGACATTTGAAGACGATGGTGACGCCTACAACCAAGGGGATGCGACGGGATTTATTCGACTCCAAGGTCTTCGTTTGTGACACATGGTAAACCTTGTTAAGCCGGCTTTGCCCGCACGATCTTTTGTGGATTTCTCGACAACAAGATTCTGACTTTTTAGGAGAGAAAAAGAGTGAACATGAAAGCTGGATGGAACTTTTGCGGAAAATTCTGGCAGACCCTGGTAAACCCGTTACTAAATCGGCTGATTCTATGCTTTCTTTTAATGCCCATCCCGGAATCAGGGTTTGCGCAAGAGTATGAGTACCAGGAAGACGTCACGGGTTTCAAAGAGGGCGACATTCTAGGGTTCGACCAGGTGGAGCTTCTGAAGCCCTATATTCCACAAGAGTTTTGGGCGCATCGTCATTTTTTCTTTTTTGAAGGAATGCAACTCGAGGTTGGTCCTCCTTTTAGGGATTACTCGAATCCGCCCGAATTTAAGGCTGTCACTGAAAGATTTAAGGGTCAAGCGAGGATCGGTCCAGAAGGGAGTCTAGAGAATTACACTGCTGGCGAGCCATTTCCAATGGGCGAGATCGATTGTCTCGGAGATCCACAGGCTGGGTCGAAGATGATTTGGAACTTTGACCTGCAGTGGTCAGGCGATGGTGCAAGAGGACACTTTCTCTACACGTACTTCGATCGTGGAGAGCAACTGAATCTCTATTACCAGGGCAATGCTAAGAATATTGAGATGACCGGTCGAATTGAACCGCGCTACTTAGAGAAAAACGGCGGTGATATTTTTAAAAACGATCCGAAGCAACGCGTTCTAGGTATCGAGGTGAAGGAACCATTTTCCGCGCGCGGGCTGGCAGCTATCAATTACCGCTACAAGGCGGCACGGAACCCTCCTGCCCAAATAAAGTATGACGATACCTGGATCTATCAACCTGACGCGAGACGAGTTCGTCGCTTCTCAACAAAAGAGCGAGCTGATGCTATCTCGGGGACCGACTTCAGTTTTGACGACCTTAGAAGTTTCTCCGGCATTGTTCCTCACTACACTTGGAGTTGTCTGGGAGAAATGATTTTGATGGCCCCCATGAATACTAAACAAAGGGCGCACCCTTATTCAGATGATGTGAACTTTGGACCATTTGGGTTGTCCTATGCGAACGATCGTTGGGAAATGCGTCACGCAGTGCTCCTCAGATCTGTACCAATTGAACCCGATCATCCGTACACACGTAAAGATATTTACGTAGACAAGGAGACTCTTACCCCTCTTTATTCTCTCGCATATGACAGAAAAGGGGAGCTTTGGAAGCTGATTTGGCACAATCACAGGTGGAGCGAAGATGAACCCGAATGGTATGAAGGCTGGGAGGGAGTACAACGCCCCCGGGATTTGCGGGTAATAAGTGATATCATCGCAAATGCTCAAACCGGCACTGGAAACCGTATTGAGTTCTACGATATGCATGGTACGCCCTTCGATAAAAAAGGAAAAATCAGGCGCTACATCGATATCGGGCGACTGAGTCAGGGTCGGTAGTTCTCAGAACCCGAAGGTAAAAGAAATGCAGATTGGTTTTTGTTTTATTGCAGCAAGCTGCTCTAGGTGTCTACCAAAAGTTCTCCTCCGCTTTCTAACTGTTGTTGGGCTTTTAATACTTGGTTCCCCTCAAACTACTTATGGTCAGGAAGGCGTTACAGGATTCAAGGAAGGAGACATACTTGGTTTTGATCGAGTAGACCTTCTCAAGCCATACCTTCCACAGGAATTTTGGGCACATCGTCATTTTTTCTTTTTTGAAGGAATGGAGCTCGAGATAGGTCCAGGATTTCGAGATTATTCAAATCCTCCGGAATGGAAGTCTGTCACCGAAAGATTTAAGGGTCAAGCGAGGATAGGCCCGGGAGGCAGCCTTGAGAATTACACCGCAGGCGAGCCTTTTCCGATGACAGAGATTGATTGCTTTGGAGATCCTCTGGCTGGTTACAAAATAATTTGGAACTTTGATTTGCAATGGTCTGGAGATGGGGCGCGCAGCAATTTTCTTTATACCTACTTCGACCGTGGGGAGCAGCTAACCCTCTATTACCAAGGGCAGGCAAAAGTCATTCAAATGACGGGACGGATTGAACCGTATTACTTAGGAAAAAACGGTGGCGACATATTTAAAAACGACCCAAAGAAAACAGTTATGGGCATTGAGGTGAAGGAACCGTTCTCCGCTCGAGGTCTCTCTGCCTTGAGCTATCGCTACAAAGCATCTCAGAATCCTCCCGAACAAATTAGATATGACGATACATGGATTTATCAACCTGATGCACGACGAGTTAGGCGTTTTTCGACCAAGGAACGTGCTGACGCGATTTCCGGGACAGATTTCAGCTTTGACGATCTAAGGAGTTTCGCAGGGATCGTTCCGCATTACACATGGAGTTGCTTGGGAGAGGTGGTGCTAATTGCTCCAATGAACACTCAGAAGAGGGCTTATCCCTACTCGAAGGATGTAGATTTTGGACCCTTTGGTTTGTCTTACGCAAACGATCGTTGGGAGCTTCGGCACGCAATTTTAGTGAGTTCAGTTCCGAATGACCCTGAACATCCGTACTCGCGCAAGGACATATATATTGATAAGCAAACGCTAACGCCGTTGTATTCCTTCGCCTACGATCGAAAAGGAGAGCTCTGGAAGATCATCTGGCACAATCACCGCTGGAGCGAAGATGACTCGGAGTGGTATAAAAGCTGGCCGGGCATCGATCGGCCTCGCGATATGCGAATAGTGAGCGATACTATCGCCAATGCCCAAACAGGAACAGGAAACCGCATCGAATTCTGGGATAGCCATGGGACTCCGTTTGACAACAAAGCAAAAGTACGACGCTACATCGACATCGGTCGCCTTAGCCAGGGTCGTTAGCTCGTTTTGTATTCTCTTTTTTCTTGCGTGCCACGATACGGGACTAACGCGTAGGGAAGAAATACCTGGAGTCGGCTTACCCGACGATCTTTTCTCGATTTCTGCACCGAACAAGTCCCATGTTGTCGTTTCCGGGTACTGGGGAGCAATCTATGTCTCAACTGATGGCGGAATTAATTGGAAACGTGGAGAAACTGGAACACGACGACTGATTTACGACGTTTCCATGGCAGACGAGCAACGAGGCTTCGCATGTGGTCAGCGAGGACTTCTACTTCGGACGGACGACGGGGGGCTGTCGTGGAGGAAAATCTCTACTCCTAAGGACAGTGATAACGTTCATTTTTTCTCCGTTCATGCTGTGGATCCGGAAAAGGTTTGGGTCGTTGGCGAATGGGGAACAAGAATTTACAGTTCTGATGGCGGGGAAACTTTTGTTGATGATTCTCTTGTGATCGGACCGTCTCATCCTCAGTTTGTTTGGCTTTCAGTTGACGATCAGGAACGCATTCGTGCAGGAGAACCGGTCTTTGAAGACTTGGGCCTCACGGATATCTGGTGTTTGAGAAAAGAGTCTGAGCGTTGTTGGATAGCAGGAGAATTTGGGACTGTCTTCTCGAGTTCAACGGGTGGAGTGAAAGGCTCGAGTGGTGAGCCCGGTTGGGTTTTAGGGAAAATTGTTTCGGACGAAAAGCCCGCACCGATCAATTTCTCAGAGAACGGATCTGAGATTGAAGAAGGTCAACGTACCAGTCTTGAGACATTTGCGAGGTCTATGGTCGACACGCCACACCTGAATGTCGCGATTCAACCTCGTTTGTCTAGGCGTGAAATATTGAAAATGGATGAGGATTACGATCCTTATCCGTTGTTCGAATTGGCTGATGAACGGGGTAGGGCGGTTCAGTATGCCCTTGAAGCCGTCGGATTGCTGAGCGATAGAGTTAGGCAAAGGGGAGGGCCCCCATGGGACTATGATGAGTTTCTCGAAGATGATCCAGATATGTTGTCGAATTGGCTTGAGAGTCGACGGTCAGATAGCCCTCGAGTGGACCTTGAAATAGTTCAAAGTCCACACCTCTTTGCCGTTAGGTTCAGTGATCCGCTTAATGGTGTTGTTTCTGCCCTCGGTGGAGTAGTTCTGCGTTCGATAGATGGAGGGGTGACTTGGCGTTATTCCGATGTCGGACGTAAAGGAGCGATTTTTTCAGCCTATCCAGTTTCGTCTAGGAAAATTGTTGCTGTCGGCGAAAAAGGTTTAATAAGAATCTCAGAAGACGGTGGAACTTCCTGGGTTAGACAGGAAAAAGGGTTTCCTGCAGTTTTCACTTTTTTTCGTGACATGACCTTTGTAGGTTCCACGGGTTTTCTGGTGGGGCAGGGAGGTACAATTCTGCGAACTACGGATTCTGGAAAGAACTGGTCACACCTTCTTCCAAAAAGAAAATGAGTATCTGATTGGAGCTGAAAAGTAATTTATTTTAAAGTTGCAACCAGAGGCTAGGTTTATTCCTGGTCACGGTTTCTCCGCCTCTGCTCTCAGTTCGATTCTGCGAATTTTCCCGCTCACGGTCTTTGGTAGTTCCGTTCGATACTCGATCTCTCGAGGATATTTGTAAGGTGCTGTTACGGACTTGCAATGGTCTTTGAGGGGCGCAGTAAGATCTGGACTGCCATCGAGGCCAGCCCTTAAAACGACGTAGGCTTTAACAATTGCTCCTCGATCTGCGTTGGGTGCGGCTACCACTGCGGCCTCAACTACGTCAGGATGTTCAATGAGTGCACTTTCGACCTCAAAAGGTCCGATCCGATAGCCCGCCGAAATAATTACGTCATCTGCGCGTCCGACGAACCAGAAAAATCCATCTTCGTCCCGAGAAGCGCGGTCACCGGTTACGTACCAGTCTCCTCTTCGACATTTATCACTCGCCATTTCGTCTTTCCAGTACTCCAAGAAAAGACTAGGAGGCCGACCGTGGACGGCAACATCACCTATCTCGCCGTCGGGTTGAGGTTGGCCATTCTCATCAATGACTTCGACGACGTGTCCTGGCATCGGGAGCCCCATAGATCCAGGACGTACCTCAATCCCTGGATAGTTTCCTATTAAAAGAATGGATTCGGTCTGACCGTAACCATCCCGGATAGTAATTCCTGTAGAGTCTTTCCACGTACGAATCACTTCAGGATTTAGAGGTTCTCCTGCCGAGACGCATTCCCTAAGGTTGTCAAAGTTGTATTCAGAGAGGTCCTCTTTGACTAGCATTCGGAATTCCGTGGGAGGTGCGCAGAAGACGTCAGGTTTAACTTGCTCCAGGATCTCAAGTTCTTTTCGTGCCTCGAACCTCCCTCCATACATGAAGACTTCCGCGCCCACACTCCAGGGTCCAAATAAAACGCTGTAGGCGGCTTTAGCCCAACCTGTATCGCTCGTCGTCCAAAGTCTTTGGCCTCGCTCGAGTCCCAGCCAAGTTTTAGCTGTATAGCGCTGCGTGTACGTATAGGCGTGAGAATGCAAGACGGCCTTGGGCGGGCCTGTGGTACCCGAGGTGTAATAGACGAGTGCCGGGTCGGACGCCCTCGTATCCGGTTGTCCTTCCGACGAGGCCTCCTCCGAAGTGAGAGCTGACAACAAGTCGGTCCAGGCGCCCGAGGTGTCTCCGATGCCGAGAAAATGCTTAATCCCAGTAAGTTGGCTTCTTACTTGCTCAACTGTTTCACTTTCACTGGGGGATGCTGCAATGGCCACGGCACCGCTATGTTTCGCACGAAACAGCAGGTCTTTCGGTCTTAGAATCGTAGAGCTAGGTATGACCAGAGCTCCAGCCTTCAGCCCTCCGATCATTAAAAGATGCCATTCCGGAATTTTAGGAAGCATGACGATGATAGGATCGCCCTTTCGAATTCCTAATCTGCGCAGAGCATTAGCTACCTGGTTAGTTTGGTCTCGTACTTGCGCATACGAAAGAAATCTTTCTTCTTCATCTTCATTCTTCCAAAAAAGTGCTGGAAGTTCAGGATCTTCTGCGTGCTTGTCTACAACATCGCGGCCAAAGTTAAATGATTCAGGTATTTGCCACTCGAAACCCTCAAATTCGCTTTTGTATTCTTCAAGGGCTGAATTTTTTGGGTTCACTACTTACATCTCCCATTTTGGCGGTGAGGGCAAATCGAGAATCTGCCCAAAGTTAGTCTTTCCGAGATCCACTCTTGTGTCATATGGTTGTGGCGTCAGTCTTCCTGTCCGGACTAGAAGATTACATCGCTATTGTTCCCCACGCTTCCTTCTTGAGTTCGTGTGTGACTTTTACGACACTTCGAGCCCTCGGAGCCTTTTAGAGTCGAATTTGATGGGTCTTGGTTTCTTCGTGCAAAATAACCCGAGAGGGCCGTGTTTAGTTTAATGTGCGACTAGGTTGAGGTTCCTTCTCCTTAAACGGGGGTGCTCAAAACAACTGAGAGCTTTTTGGTCGACGTGATGACGAATTGCGGAGGTCTCTTACTTCCGCTCGTATTCTTGGCTTCATGGATGGCGGTTACTCGGGTGCTCTGCTAGAGACGGTATTGTCCTACCGTCGGAGTTAATTTGGAACACGAGAGCAATGCTATAGACCCAATGGGGGATTTCGAGAGAAGTCACACTTGTGACGCGATTTCTGCGGATCTCATAGATCACGAAGTCGTTTTAGCAGGGTGGGTCCAGCGCCGCAGAGATCACGGAGGGGTCATCTTCGTAGATCTTAGAGATAGGACTGGGGTGATCCAAGTCGTGTTTCGACCGGACGCTTCTTCCAAAGCCCACGCTAGGGCAGGATCCCTTAGATCGGAATTTGTACTCGCTGTTCGGGGTGTCATTAAACGCCGAAGCGAAGAAACAATTAATCTCGATATCCCTAATGGTGATATTGAGGTTGTAGCAGCTGACCTGGCCTTGCTAAATACGGCAAGCCCTCCGCCTTTTGCTATCGAGGATGACCCGGGAGTTGATGAGTCAGTTCGATTGCAACACAGAATTCACGATCTTAGAAGAGGTCCACTCCAGAAGAACTTGTCTCTTAGACATCGGTTAACCAAGGCGATTCGAGATACGTTGTGTGAAAACGAGTTCACAGAAATTGAAACACCGATCCTAACGAAGTCAACACCGGAGGGTGCTCGGGATTTTTTAGTTCCCGCTCGACAGCAACCCGGTGAATTTTACGCATTGCCACAGTCACCTCAACTGATGAAACAGTTACTCATGATTGCTGGCTTTGAACGGTACTTCCAGATAGCTCGATGCTTTCGGGATGAAGATCAGCGGGCAGATCGCCAGCTAGAATTTACCCAAGTAGATTTGGAGATGTCTTTTGTCAAGGTAGAAAATATCTTGAACCTTCTTGAGGAGATTACCTGGAAAGGTTGCCTTGAGGCTAAGGGTGTAGAACTGCAGCGCCCGTTCCCACGGATTTCCTACCATGATTCGATGGATCGCTTTGGTAACGATCGACCCGACACAAGAATCCAACTCGAATTGGCCGATCTCACTGAAGTCTTCAGCAAGAGCGATTTTCGCGCCTTTCGCGGAGCGGTAGATGCGGGTGGGATAGTGAAATGCCTCCCCATTCATAACGCTGACGAGATTTCACGAGGTGAAATTGATCGTCTAGAAGGTTTTGTTAAGAAAGAGTTGAATGCTCGCGGTCTAGGATGGATTAGAGTCGCCGCGGATGGTTCGTGGCAAAGTCCGATAGTGAAATTTTTGAGTGAGAACGATAAAGAGAATATTTCCAGGATTACTTCTGCCTCACCGGGCTCTCTTCTGATTTTTCAAGCCGACACCAATGCACGGGTAAATTCAATACTCTCTCGCTTGCGAGTGGATCTGGGAAGAAGGCTGCGAAGAGTCGAGCCGAGAGATTGGGATCCACTTTTTGTGCTGGACTTTCCTTTATTTGAAGAAGACGAAGACCAAAAGCTTACTTACATGCACATGCCATTTGTTGCTCCAATCGAAGAAGATATTTCCTTACTTGATACCGATCCAAAAGCGGTTCGGGCTACACACTACGATGTGGTACTGAATGGATACGAGCTGGGGTCGGGAAGTTTGCGTAATCATCGTGGAGACTTGCAAAGAAAGATATTAGGTCTTTTGGGCTACGAAACTGAAGAGATGGAGCAGAAATTTGGCTTCTTTTTGCGATCGTTGGAAGCAGGAGCCCCCCCTCACGGCGGATTCGCATTTGGCCTGGATCGGTTTGCCATGGTTTTGGCGGGTACAGATAATCTTCGAGATGTTATTGCTTTTCCCAAAACCCAGCGCGGGCAGGATCTCCTTCTGGAAGCCCCTTCTGAAATTCCCTCGACCCTTTTAGATGATTTAGCAATTCGAGTGGCGAAGAGGAAGCGAAATTGATTAGGCACCTGAAGTCTCTCGCGGGGATTTTGATTCTAACGGGAGCGGTTTTGACTGAGCCAGCCTTTGGCGAGTCGCAGTTGGGTGAGGCTCCGGACTGGGCGGTGGTCGGCCGTGGCGAGACTTTGTCCCATATTGCCTCCCGATTTTACGGCGATGCTTCTCTCTGGCCTGTGCTTTACCTTGAAAATCGTGACCGAATCAAGGAACCGACGAAGAT
>CAYOGP010000064.1:0-9403 GCA_964403555.1 uncultured Spirochaetales bacterium
GGTTGTCACCTTCTTGGTAGGTTGTTCGTTCCGCTTGTGCGCTCCGACTGGTTCTCTTGCGGTTTAGGGGGGGGGGATCTGATCAGCTTGGAGATCAATGGTGCATCTGACGCGCCTAACGGTCAGGAGAATTTAGCAGTGCGTGCCGCAGAAGCTTATATGGACCTTCTTGGTACGCGCCGGAATCTCTCGATAGGTCTCCACAAACTAATTCCTATAGCTGCTGGCTTAGGAGGAGGGTCCAGCGACGCAGCAGCTGTGCTGCGTGCTCTCCAGGAACTTGTGCCCGGGATTTCCAAGACAGCTCTCCTCGACATTGCTGAGGGTTTGGGCAGCGACATCCCCTTTTTTTTAAAATCCCCGCTCACCCCTGCATGGGTGTCGGGGGTTGGTGAGGTTGTTGAGCCTGTAAGACACGATCTGCCTAATCTTTTTGTAGTGGTGGTCAATCCAGGCCTACCTTTGTCGACTGAGAGAGTTTTTAAAACCCAAGTGGCTCTTTCTAGGAGAGACTCCGCGTTGACGCCCGAAATCAAGAACTCTAGGCTGTCAGCCGTCGAGGCTTTGCAGGACTTTAGCTCTGGTGACTTATCCGAGGCCCTTTTGAGTCGCATGTTTGAGGTTTTGGGCAATGACTTAGAGCCTGCCGCACTTGAGCTGTGTCCTCAAATCTCTCGACTTAGGCAGAAGATGGTCAAAGCCGGCGCCGAAATCATTGGACTGTCAGGAAGTGGCCCCAGCCTTTACGCGCTATTTTCAAAGGCAGAGGAGTCTCACCAGTTCGCGAGGCGACTCGAACCGCTTCTGGGCCGAGGAGAGCGTTATTGGTGTACCCGTTTTCTGTCAACTTCGTAGGGGTGGCCGGTTTCTGTACACGTGCCAAGGAGATAGAACTGGTTTTAGGAACTTGCTGGGGCGTCGCCAAATGGTAAGGCAGCGGCCTTTGGAGCCGCCATTTGTAGGTTCGAGTCCTACCGCCCCAGCCAAATTTGTGCCACCTATATCTGGGTGGAGCTAACGGTCCTGTCCATAACTGGACGGATTTTGAGAGAAGTGCGATGCAGCAGATGAAACTGTTTTCAGGGAATTCAAATTTCGCTTTGGCGGAAAGTGTCTCTGCCTACCTGGGTATCGAGATGGGAAAGGCGGAAGTCGGGACTTTTAGTGATGGTGAGTGTTGTGTGGAGATTCAGGAAAATGTTCGAGGTATGGATTGTTTCGTTTTGCAGTCGACCTCTGCTCCTGCAAACACGCACCTGATGGAGCTTCTGATTATGGTGGACGCTCTGCGCAGATCTTCAGCTCGCAGAATAACTGCGGTTATTCCTTACTACGGCTACGCCCGTCAAGACCGCAAAGTTCAGCCGCGTGCTCCGATAACGGCGAAGCTAGTGGCTGACCTGATTTCTGCTTCCGGTACCGATCGACTGCTCTGTGTAGACCTACATGCGGGGCAGATTCAGGGATTCTTTAATATTCCGGTCGACAATCTTTATGCTATGCCGGTGCTCCTTCAGGCAATTACGGACAGAGTGGGTAATGACGTCACCGTTATTTCGCCGGACGCGGGGGGCGTGGAACGTGCTAGGGCCTTTGCCAAGCGTCTCGGGGCACCAATGGCGATTATCGATAAACGGCGTGAGCAAGCGAACGTGGCCCAGGTTATGAATATTATTGGCGATGTGAGGGGCAGAGAGTGTGTGATGGTCGATGACATGACGGATACGGCGGGTACTCTCGTAGAAGGTGCAAAGGCCTTGTCCGAGGCGGGGGCGCGAGCTATTCACGGTGTTATTACGCACCCCGTTCTATCTGGGCCGGCTGTACGCAGGATTAAGGATAGCCTCTTCGAGCAACTGATAGTAACTGATACGATTCCTTTGGTTGAAGAGGCCATGGGCTGTGACAAAATTGGAGTGGTATCTATTGCTTCGCTTTTAGGCGAGTCATTGCGCCGGATCAATAATGAAGAGAGTGTAAGCTCTTTGTTCGTTTAACAGACTAACTAAAATTTAAGAACCGATAGGAAGGCTTTCGTGGGCGAAAATAGTTTACAAGCAAAGATGAGAGGGACGACAGGAAAAGGGGTGGCTCGCAAGATTCGCGCCGAGGGTCTGATTCCTGCGGTGTTGTACGGGTCGCAGGCTGGGAACCGGGCTATTTCTGTTGATCCTAGATCCCTAGAGCGCGTTTTGCATGGCAGCGGATCGGGTATGAATACCCTTATTGACCTCGATTTGGAAGGCTCTGATTCAGTTGTACTGATTAAGGAGCTCCAAAGA
Source organism: uncultured Spirochaetales bacterium (assembly GCA_964403555.1). GTDB lineage: Bacteria > Myxococcota_A > UBA9160 > UBA9160 > UBA6930 > UBA6930. The sequence continues at coordinate 2,283 of CAYOGP010000064.1, forward strand.
GACCCAGTTCGCGGTAGTTATTTGCACGCTGATTTTTATGAAGTAGATATGAGCAAGCCGGTAGAAGTGATGGTACCTCTCCATTTTCTTGGACGGGCGAAGGGCGCCGATTTTGGGGGAATTGTTGATCACCCAGTGCGCGAAATTGATATTCTGTGCCTCCCGCGGGAAATCCCAGGATCTTTAGAGATTGATATTAGCGAACTGGAGATTGGAGATTCTCTCCATGTCAGGGATGTTTCTGTGCCCGCTGGAGTAACGGTCCTAAGCGATCTTGACTTGTCCGTTGCTAACGTGGAAGCGCCAACCGTTGAAGCGACTCCCGTTGAGACGCAGGAAGAGGACGCAGAGGCGACCTCCGAGGGTGATGACTCTTCCTCGGAAGAGGGCGAAAAATCTCAGAGGGGAGAGGGCGACTAGGTCGTTTTCGTCTAGAGAGAATCATATGTTTCATATGCCAAGCACCGGCAGCTTTATAGCTCACAGGATCAAGAGGCCGTTCATACGCTTTATGGAAATTGAGGCGTCTAGCGCGTTAGTTCTTTTGGGAATGACGCTTACCGCCTTGATCTGGGCTAATTCACCGATTGGTCATACCTACGGTCTGATTTGGGATACTCCAATCTCATTTTCTGTTGGAGAAGAGTTTCGTTTATCTCTGACGTTGGGTCAGTGGGTGAACGATGGTCTCATGGCAATTTTCTTTTTTGTCGTGGGCATGGAAATCAAGCGGGAGCTTGTCCTTGGTCAACTCTCGTCGCGGCAAAAAGCGATGCTACCGGTTGCGGGAGCGTTAGGTGGGATGGTAATCCCGGCCGGCATCTATTTGGCTTTTCATATAGGACAACCAACCGAAAGCGGTTGGGGCGTACCCATGGCAACCGATATCGCATTTGCAGTCGCGGCACTATCGCTTTTGGGTAGTCGAGTTCCTCCTGGACTGCGAGTCTTTCTTTTAGCGCTAGCTATCGCAGATGATCTGGGTGCAGTGGCAGTGATCGCAGTGGTCTACACAGCTGAACTGCATCTGGACTCCTTAGGTTGGGCTGCTGTCGGCTGCGTAGTTTGTTTCGGACTGAATAAGGCTGGCTTTCGGTCCTTCGCCTTGTACGCGTTAGTGGGAGCGTTTATTTGGTTCGAAACTCACCATTCCGGAATTCATGCGACGGTTGCTGGCGTTCTTCTAGGTTTTCTTACGCCTACTGCCTCCGATGGGGACGACGATAAAGAGACATTGGCTGACGTTTCACGTAAGGCTGCAGAGGACCTTCGACATTCGTTGAGAAGGAGGGATGATCCGGACCCAGGTGGCCATCATCGCAATGAAGCGATACGCACTTTAGAGGTGGTGGGTAGACTGTCTCTCTCACCTCTTGATTTCCTCATGCATAGATTAGAGCGGTGGGTTGCTTTCGGCATTATGCCTGTCTTTGCTTTGGCGAATGCCGGCGTGGTTTTCGAGGCCGGTATGCTGGACAATGCGGAATCAACAAATGTCGCAATTGCCGTTTTTCTTGGTCTTGTAGTCGGCAAGCCGTTGGGAATTTCCGTATTCTCCTATCTAGCCGTACGATTAGGCTTTGCCAGTCTCCCGGCGGGTGTTAACTGGTCTAGTCTTTTTGCAACCGGTATGCTCGCTGGAATAGGATTCACAGTAGCTCTTTTTATTACGGTGCTCGCATTTAACGAGCCCGCGCATATTGCAGGTAGTAAGATTGGAATTCTCGTGGGTTCCTTGGCGGCGACAGTGATCGGACTCTCGATACTGAGACGCGCTTTACCGGTTAAGGGCTATTAAGATTCACGCCACACTGCCTTGGCACCGCTACGACAGTTTGGTTGTTTCTCAGGAGGACCGATGAATCAAAGCAATACGGGTAACGAAGATATCAGGGCTCGATCCCTAGAAATAAAAATAGGACTCGCCGAGATGCTTAAAGGTGGTGTCATAATGGACGTGACGACCCCTGATGAGGCAAAAGTGGCCGAAGAATCTGGGGCCTCGGCCGTAATGGCCCTTGAGCGAGTACCGTCCGATATTAGACGCGATGGCGGAGTTGCCCGGATGTGCAGCATCGAGATAATCGAAGGAATCCAGAGGTCAGTGTCGATTCCGGTTATGGCGAAGGTACGAATAGGACATTTTGCTGAGGCGCAAATCTTGGACGAGCTCGGAGTGGATTTCATCGATGAGAGTGAAGTCTTGACTCCGGCAGATGAAGCTCACCATGTGGACAAGGCCCCTTTTAGATCTCCATTCGTGTGTGGAGCCCGCAACCTTGGGGAGGCACTGCGACGAATTTCCGAAGGAGCGGCAATGATTCGCACCAAAGGTGAGGCTGGAAGCGGGAATATCGTGGAGGCCGTAAGGCACCTGCGCCAGCTGAATGGAGATATCAGGGCTCTAGCTGCTCTTCTGCCCGAGGAAATACCGAGTGCCGCAAAAGAACTTCAGGCCCCTTTGGCTCTAGTGAAGGAGGTGGCAGAAAAACAAGGGCTTCCGGTGCCTAACTTTGCCGCTGGAGGGATTGCCACTCCTGCTGACGCCGCGCTCTGCATGGCTCTAGGGGCAGAGGCTGTTTTTGTGGGCTCAGGAATCTTCAAAAGTGCGGATCCCTCTGCGCGAGCGAAGGCTGTCGTTCACGCGACGACTCACTGGAGAGATCCGGGCGAGGTACTTAACGCATCTCGCGGACTGGGAGAGGCGATGCCTGGAATAGAGCTCAGCACTTTGAAAGATTCTGAGCGGCTGGCCAACCGAGGTTGGTAGAGATTCTCTTTGCCTGAAAGGTTGAAGGTAGGAGTTGTCGCGATTCAAGGAGACTTCGAGGCTCATGCAAAATGTCTCACGTCGATCAACTGCGAGCCCGTACGAGTCCTGTGGAAGAGAGATTTAGCTCCTTTATCGGCGTTAATATTGCCTGGTGGGGAAAGCACTACGATTTCACGTGGGCTAGCAAGGCAGAGTCTATATCAACCAATCCGAGACTTCGTGGCGACCGGTCGGCCAGTTTTAGGCACCTGTGCAGGTGCGATACTGCTCGCGTCGCGGGTGGTCGCCAGAGAAAGTGATTCTTCTTTCGAGACGATTGGGGCTTTAAATGGCACAGCTGTCCGAAATGCCTATGGGACCCAAGTGGACTCTTTTTCAAGCTTTCCTGATCTAGGGACGGAAAAGGGTGCGGAACTTCAGGATCTAAAATGTGTCTTTATTAGGGCTCCGAAGCTCATAGAACTGGGTTCGGAGGTAGAAGTATTGCTTAGAGTAAAGGACGCCCCTGTTTTGGTTAGGCAAGAAAAAGTACTTGCAGCAACCTTTCATCCCGAGCTTACCTTGGACACGAGAGTCCATGGTTTGTTACTCTCGCTGGTCAACCGGTGAGGTCATCCGTCGGGTTCGTCGCTCGAAGGGATAAGTTGACCACCTAACAATATCCGGGGGCGAAAGCGCCCTCGCCTTGGTCTCTAATGCGTCCGAGAATCGCCCTCGTGCGCTGGTTAAGCGAAGAGTACAAGAACTTTACCAGTTCGGTTCTCTTGCTTGGCGTACCGGAGGCCCAAAAGGCTTGACCTTTTGACCAGGAGGAAACAAGTGCGCGAGTTTGAAACTACATTTATTGTTCAGCCCGAAATTTCCGAGGAGGGCTGCAAGGCAATTTGCGAACGCCTAGATGAGCTCCTGGAACAAAATGGGGGAGTCCGTCTGCTCTACGATGATGATGGCAAACGAAAGTTGGCTTACGAGATCAAGGGCTTTCAAAAAGGAAGATACCTTTGCCTCCATTATTTGGACGAAGGGAAATCCGTTTCTGAAATTGAACGTTCTTTGCGTTTGGATGAATCGATTCTTCGATTTCTTACCGTGCGTCTTGCTGACGACGTAGAGGATATTGAAGAGCGCAAGCAGTCCGCGTTAGTTGAAGAAAAAGAACGGGCCGAACGCGCCGCGGAAAGAGCAGAACGCGAGGCCGAAGAACGGGCTGCCCGAGAGGAGCATGAGCGACTTGCTCAGGAGGCTAGGGCCGACCAGAAAAATTTTGAAGAAGAGGCTAGGGCGGTCACTGAGGATGTTGAACCAGACGATCCTGATGAAACGACACAGGACGAATCAACGGAATCCGAGGAGAAAGTATAATGAATAGAGAAGAGAGAGAACGCAGGGGGCCGATGTCTCCCAAGGCCAGGCTGAGAGCAAAGGCAAGGAAGAGGGCCAGAAAGCAAGCAAAAGCCAACGGGACGAGGGAGCGGAAAAAGGTTTCTCGTTTGTCACAAGACAAAAATCTTGTTGTAGATTACAAGGACCCCAAGCTTCTTCGTCTTTTCTTAACGGAGACTGGCAAGATAATCCCGAGGAGAATATCGGGGAATACTGCAAAGCAACAACGCGAGATTACTCTGGCAATAAAGCGGGCGCGTCAACTTGCGTTACTGCCGTACGCTCCAGGCCATATTTAGGAGCAAATCTGCTGTAAGGGAGCTTAGGAGGCGATATGAGCCACGTAAAAGTTATTCTTCAAGAAGACGTACAGAACTTAGGTGAAGCGGGTGAGTTGGTCTCCGTGAAGCCGGGGCACGCGCGCAATTATTTATTACCAAAAGGTAAAGCACTTTCCGCAACCGATTCTCGAATAAAAGAACTAGAACATAATCGCGAAGTAATTGCTGCGAAGAAGGCGAGAGCTCTAAAGGAGCTTCGCGCAGAGAAGTCCAAGGTTGAGGCGATTGAGATCGAGGTGGTTGCTCAGGCAGGGGAAGAAGGCAAGCTGTTTGGCTCGGTGACTTCGGCAAATGTTGTTGACCTGCTTGCTGAGAAGGGAGTGATCGTCGATCGAAGAAAAATTAAACTTGGATCCGTGAAGACGATAGGAGACTATGAGGTGGAGGTTCAACTCCATAAAGAGGTTGTCGCGAAGGTGAAGTTGAGCGTCACCGCGGCACCCTGAGCCAGGCGCGCACACTTCGATAGTGGCGTAACAGGGGGAGCCTAACGGCCTTGCTGATTTCGCGATGGAGCGAATAACGAAAGGCCTTGCTGGGACAGGGGATGACGATATGGCCAAAGACCATGCGGATCCGGCCGATGCTGGGGAAACCAGAAGGCCCACTCGAGAGTCTTCTCCGTTTTCTCGCAACGATGGGCGTCGAGGGTCATCGGCTTCTTTCGCGGAGCGATCAGGGGGCGGACGTGTTCCTCCTCATGACATAGATGCTGAGCGGTCTGTTCTTTCAGCTCTCCTCTTAGATAGTCGATATCTCCACGATGTCACCTTGGAGGTTTCGGGCGAAGATTTCTACCACCCCAGCAACATGGCCTTGTTTAAGGCAATCTTGTCAATCCACGAAGCCGGTAAGCCAGTCGATCTGATCACACTGTCAGAGTATCTCTCGACCAAGGGAATCTTAGACGCGATTGGAGGACCAGTTTTTCTAGCAGAGATCGCTGATTTTGAAGCAACTGCGGCCAATGTCGTCCATCACGCGCAGATCGTCCGAGACAAGAGCGTTAAGCGACGCTTGATATCGGTTGCTACTGAAATAGTCGAGGAGGGATTCGTTGAAGAGGGTGCTTCCCAAGAGCTTTTGGATTCGGCGGAAGGAAAAATTCTTGACTTGAGCCAAGGGCAAAGCCGCACAAGTTTCATCAGACTCCGTGATGAAATGGACGACACCTTTGACTACGTCGAAGCAATAATGAATCGAGGCGGTGGTCTTACAGGAGTCCCGACTGGCTATGAAGATTTAGATAAGATGACAGGAGGACTCCAGGCAGGAGAGCTGGTCGTGATCGCTGCTCGACCGAGTATGGGAAAGACTGCTCTGGCTCTTAATGTTGCCCGCAATGCGTCGATTGAAGACGGGAGGAAGGTGGCTGTTTTTTCCCTGGAAATGACGACACGCTCTTTGATCCTAAGGTTGCTTTCTTCCGAGGCCCGAGTGGATTTCTCTGCGTTTCGATCCTCCTATCTTCCCACGCGGGATTTTACGAAGTTGACTCGTGCAGGGGATAATCTGAGTCGGGCAGACTTATGGATTGACGATAGTGGCGACATTTCCCTTCAGGAAATTAAGTCTAAATGTCGACGACTGAATGCCGAGAGTGGACTGGATCTGGTCATTGTTGACTATCTGCAACTGGCCCGAGGTGATGAGAACCGGCGCGATCGAAAAGATCTCGAGATTGCAGAGATCAGTAAGGGTTTGAAAGCACTTGCAAAGGAACTGGAGATTCCAGTTGTGGCTTTATCTCAACTAAACAGAGGCCCCGAGCAGAGAGATCCAGATAAAAGGAGACCTAGGCTAGGAGACCTTCGTGAATCTGGTGCCATAGAACAGGATGCCGATCTAATTGCCTTTATCTACAGAGATCACGTTTATAACAAAGAAGCGGACGCTGCTTTGGCAGAGTTAATAGTTGAGAAGCAGCGGAATGGTCCTACTGGCACCGTCAAATTGCACTTTGAAGGGCGGTACGCTCGGTTCGACAATTGGACGGGTCGTGAAGATGACCCGTCCAACGTTGGCCAGACTTTTGTTGGGCCAGATGATTCCCCCGTCTTTTCGAAAGGGGTTTCAACTGAACCTTTTGATGAGGACCCACCATTCTAGTTGTGGTGGGATGGTGAGCAGCGTGGGTAAGGGTCGCAAGCCGTATGCTCTGGAAGAAGGTTCAACTATTGCCGTAGTGGCGCCGAGCTTTTCAGTAGAATCCGACCAGCTGAATCACATCGAAGGACAACTTTCCAGTAAAGGGATTAATCTTACTCGACGAGAAGATATCTTCGAGCGGTTCAAATATTTTGCCGGTACTGATTTGAGAAGATCGGAGGAGTTGAAAGAAGCTATTCGAGATCCTTCAGTAGACGGAGTCATTTGTGCGCGTGGAGGCTACGGGTGCACCCGACTTCTTCCCGATCTAGAAGCGCAAGTTTTTAACGAGAACAAGAAGCCCTTGGCGGGTTATAGCGATATTACTTCGCTGCTTCTGTGGCAGTGGAGACATGCAGCGCTTGTTGGCTTTCACTCTCCGATGTTAGACAGACAAGGTGGCTTGGCGGATGTAGAGCTCGATTCGATGATTTCCACGCTTATGGGACGAGACGGTTACGAAATTCTCCACGGCA
>CAYOGP010000065.1:0-9127 GCA_964403555.1 uncultured Spirochaetales bacterium
GATTGGCCGTCCGGCATTGGAAATGCCAGGCGAGGCGCGTCTCGATTGGAAAATTGTTTCCGATGTTGCGCGTCGAATGGGTTATCCGATGGATTATGCCTCTCCTGAGGCTATTTTTGAAGAGTTCTCATCATTAACTGACTCGTACCAAACTTTGGATTATCAAAATTTGGGTTCGGCAGGAAAGTTGTGGCCTAACCCAAACCCAGCTCAAGAAGACGGACCAAAAGTTCTTTTTGATGACACCTTTCCTACGGACGATGGGCGCGCGCGCTTCGTCGCTGCTGATTGGACTGCAGCTCCCGAATTACCAAGCAATGAATTCCCTTTTATCCTGAATACAGGTCGGCTTTTGGAACATTGGCATACAGGTTCGATGACGCGACGAAGCCAAGTTTTGCACAATTTGTCGCCGACTCCGTTTGTAGGAATACATCCTGAAGATGCACATAATCTCGGAATTAAAGATGGTGAACGGGTACAAGTTACAAGCGCTCGTGGAAGCATAGAATTGAAGGCAAAAATTACGGAAGAAGAATGTAAAGGAGCCGTTTTTGTACCTTTCCATTTTCGAGAAGCGGCGGCAAATCTTTTAACTATCGATGCAATCGATCCCGATGGAAAAATTCCCGAATTCAAATTTTGTGCTGTTCGCGTAAATAAAGTCTGAAACAATTGAATCCAAGTTCTCTTTTTTGAATCGCGTTTTAAATAGCTAGGTCACAAATCTTAAAGTGCCCCCTGCTTTCTGGATGCTCTCAGAAGGTTTTCTCCGAATTAGGAATCTGATTTCGGTAAGCCTTAAAATATTTTGACCTACACAAGCCAAAATTTCCCCTTTTTTTATTTTTTATCCCAAACTGCTAAAGCAGTCGCTCGCGGTCGTTTTACCGTAGTTGGAGGTTTTCTCTAATCGCATTATCAAACTTTCGCGAGAGATTTAAAAGTCGCCATTCAAACTTTTCTTTACGAATTTCTTGATGAATCTAAAGAGGTAAAAATGAAACTTGGATTTACCGTCCTAACAAAAATTGACGATTGGAAAATAGCTAAAGAAGCGGAAAACATCGGGTTCGATTCAGTTTGGTTTCCAGATTCCCAAATGATCTGGTCAGATTGCTATTCAACGATGGCTCTGGCCGCGAGAGCGACCAGTAAAATTAGACTAGGAACAGGTGTGTCTATTACAGGAACGAGAATTGCTCCTGTGACTGCCCAGTCGATCGCAGGAATAAATCAACTCGCTCCAGGACGGGTCTTTCTGGGCATTGGAACGGGTCATACGGCAATGAGAGTAATGGGAATGCATCCGATGAAACTTAAAGAGTTCGAGGAGTACCTGCGAGTCACAAAATCGCTCTTGCGAGGCGAAGAAGTTGATTTTAACTTCAATGGAACCACTCGAAGCATTCAGTTTCTTCATCAGGATCTCGGTTTCTATAATCTCAACGATCATATTCCTATCTATGTGGCGGCTAACGGTCCAAAAGCCCTAAAGCTCGCAGGAAAATACGGAGATGGATTAATTTCATCGGGCATTGTTGATCCCCAAGTATTTGCTTTTAGCTTAGGAATGGTGCAAGAAGGAGCAAATTCTATTGGAAGAGATCTACGAAACAATTACCGCAAAATCACAATGAGCAATGCAATTGTTTTGAAGCCACACGAGACATTAAATGACGACCGCGTAATAGATCAAGTTGGCGCGTGGACTAATACTTTGCTTCATTTTTTTTATGAAATATACGAATTAAGCGGTAATGAAGAAATGATTCCAGAATATATGCTTGGTGTGTGGGAAGAATTTTACGAATTCGTAAATAAAATGAAAACACCCAAAGAAAAGCGTTATCGAGAAATACACAATGGCCATTGCACGTTCCTTCGCCCAGAAGAACGAAGATTTGTTACACCAGAAATGATTCGGGGCGCCGTAATTGCCGGTACTGTAGACGAAGTCGTCGAGGAAATTCGAGCGGCAGAAATGGCAGGCCTCGATGAAATTACTTTGCTGCCCAGCTTAGAGCATCAAAGGATTACAATGAACGAATGCAAAGAAGTTTTAAGAAAAATATAAGCTCTATGTAATTTGGATTCGCCACCGAACCTTTTTATATAAACTTTTAGATATTCCGCTTTCATATTCCTATACATATGATGCAGACTAAAGATTATAGGAGAACGCAAATGTCAAAAGAAGATGAAGATCGAAGGACGCTAGACGAAATTTATGCGGCATTTTTTTCCGGCGATTTGGATCGATGGTTATCGTTTTGGACCGAAGAGTCCATCATATGGGAAGCAGAGTCTCTTCCTTACGGTGGAACGTATCGTGGTCTTGAACAAATCAAAAAACTCGCGGAGAAGATGGGCAGTCTTTGGACAGATTTAAACTTGGAAATACACGAGATTCTTGGAAGTGATGAGCGCTTGATGGCCTATGGAACCTGGAACGGTACAGGGCAAAAGACGGGAAAAAGAGTAACGTTTCCCTTTGCCGAGATGTGGGTACTGCAAGATGGAAAAGTAGTTGAAGTTGTTCCTATTTATAGCGATACAGCGCTGATTAATTCGGTTCTAACGTAGATCTTTTGAGTAGAAGGATAAATTATCGTCTTCTAATCCATAATAGAAATCATTCGAAAGATTCTGTTTGTTTTTGTAAGCGCCGAAGGGATTATTAATGATACCGATCCGATTTCGTATCCTCGCCTTGATAGCGACCGGAACCATAATTAACTATTTGGACAGAATTAATATTTCGGTAGCGGGTCCTAAGATTATGGAGGAAACAGGTTGGGGTAAAGCGGACTGGGGCTGGGTACTCTCTATCTTTCTCGTAGGCTATGCCCTATTTCAATATCCAGGAGGTTCACTCTCAGATCGGTGGGGCCCGCGAAGGGTAATAGGCATATCTTGTATAGGGTTTTCTCTCTTCACCGCTCTGACACCTTTGGGTCAAGGCGCTCTGGCGCTTCTTTTGTTCCTCAGGTTTATGGTCGGAGCTTTAGAATCGATGACGTTTCCGTCTTTTGCATCGATGAATGCTCGTTGGATTCCAAGGAGCGAATTCGCGCGAGCTCAGGCGATACTTCTGTCAGGTGTCTATTTAGGGCAAGTGATTGCTTATCCAACGACGACTTGGATTATTGAGAATTTTTCGTGGCAAACAGTCTTTTACGTAAATGCAGTAGTTGGTTTTCTCTGGGTTGCGGCCTGGCTCTGGTACACGCGTGATACACCCGAAGAGCATCCTTCGGTTCAGTCCGAAGAACTCGAAATAATAAGATCTGGAGTTTCAGAAAAGTCGCGAAACGAAACAGTCTCCCTTATCTCCTTGTTGCGAAATAGAGTGATCATTTGCCTTTGTTTAAGCTACAGCATCTACGGGTTTGTTGCGTGGCTTTTCATGCTTTGGTTCCCAACCTACCTGACCGAAGGTCGTGGCTTTACAACAATGGAGATGGGTGTTGTAGGCATGTTACCTATTGGAGCGGGTTTCGTTGGGGTAATGACGGGTGGCTGGCTTGGCGATTATCTCGTGAAGCGCGGTGTGTCCGCGAGGACGTCGCGGGTAAGAGTGCCAGGTTTGTTTATTCTCGCTTCGGCCCCCTTTCTGGTTATCGGCGTAAACGTAGAATCGAATAATTTGGGCGTGGTGAGTTTTGGGATGTTTTACGCTCTTTTTTCAGCTGCGTTGTCCGGTTTTTGGGCGGTTCCGTTGGAGCTGAATCCAAAGTTTGTCGGCTCGATTATTGGTCTAGCGAATTCTTTTGGTAATGGAGTGGGTGTTCTTGGCCCTATTGCTGCAGGCCAAATTCTTGAACGAACAGATGATAATTGGCAAATTGTATTCTATTTGGCTGCATTTTTAACGGTAGTCCTTGGGGTAATTTACGGGATATTTGTAAAAGCGGATAAATTAGAATTTGGTTCTTCCCGTTCTTCTAAGTGACAAAGTTACTTTTTGTGGGACTGATTTTAATATGAGAACAAAAGATTTGAAATTCAAGATAGTGCTCGTGATATCGTTTGCTCTGATTTCATGTGGCAAGTCTGATCACCAGGGAGTACGGCAGATCACCGTTCATGAGCTGAAAGCGAGATTGGACGTCACAGGGCCGATCGGACTCTACGATGTTCGTACCTTAGAAGAAATCGCCATTGCAAATATTAAAGGTGCAACTGTTTTTAATGAGAAAGCCCGAGGGGCTCTTGAGAAGCTCAGTAAAGACACTCCGATTATTTTATTTTGCCATCGAGGAGGTCGAAGTCAAAAGACAGCGGAAGTGCTCTCATCCCGTGGGTACACAAATGTCAGCAATGTGGTTGGTGGCATTGACGCTTGGGCGAGAGAGATTGATTCGACCGTAGGTCGATACTGACTACATTCCAAGTTCTAAGCGTGCCGCTTCTGACATCATGGAGGGATCCCAAGGCGGATCCCAAACGAGCTCTAGATTGACATTTCCTACCCCTGTTACGGATGCGGCTTTAGCTTCTACTTCGGGTGGTAGTGTCTCAGCGACTGGACACATTGGAGATGTAAGCGTCATTCTGATATCCACGTCCAATTTTTCCGTGATAGAAATTTCATAAATTAATCCCATCTCGTATATATTTACGGGAATTTCGGGATCGAAAATAGTTCTCAGGATTTCGACAATGTCATTTCTGAGGAGATCTGTCTTTTTAGTTTCATCTTTTTCACTATCAGAGGTCTCTGATGAGTTTTCATTTTTTAGTTCGTCCATGGATCACCTTCTTTTGACTATTCCTCGGTCTTTACAGTCTCAGTTTGATTGTTTACTGCTGCTTGAAAGGTATGCCAGCATAACGTCGCGCATTTTACCCGCATTGGAAACTCTCGAACTCCTGCGAACACAGAGAGCTTTCCGAGATCTGAAGTGTCAACGGGTTGTATCGGATCGCTTGTGACCATCTCATGAAAGTTTAGGAATAATTCATTCGCTTCTATAAGCGATTTTCCCTCAATTTGCTCGGTCATCATGGATGCCGATGCTTTAGATATTGCACATCCACTTCCGTGAAATCTGACGGCCTTCACAAGATCTCTATCCACATCTACGAAGATCGTGATTTTGTCTCCGCATAAAGGGTTGTCTCCATGCGCCTTTTTGTTCGCGTCAGGCAGTTCACCAAAGTTCCTTGGGTGTTTATTATGATCTAAAATAGTTGTCTGGTAGAGTTCGCGTAAATCTGACATCAGGACATCAAGTCTATCGTTTTTTCAATGGCGTGACCTAGTTGATCTAGCTCATTTGTTGTGTTGTAAATCCCAAGGGATGCTCGTGCAGTAGCCGCAACCCCAAGGCGCTCCATTAGTGGTTGGGCGCAGTGGTGCCCTGCACGAATCGCAACTCCTTCCTGGTCGAGAACAGTTCCTATGTCATGAGGATGAATCCCCTCAATCATAAAGGAGAGAATTCCCATCTTCTCGGGTGCCACTCCAATTATGTGCACACCATCGATCTCTTCGAGGAGTCTTGTTCCGTACCTTAGTAATTCAGATTCGTGTTTCTCGACTTCATTTATTCCAATAGTTGTAAGAAACTCAATCGCTTTGCCTAGTCCAATGATCCCCGCTATATCGGGTGTACCCGCTTCGAATTTGAATGGGATTTCAGCGTAGCTCGTACCTTTAAAACTAACGGACTTTATCATGTCTCCACCACCTTGATACGGAGGCATATCTTCTAGAATTTCCGCTTTCCCGTAAAGAACTCCTACGCCGCTCGGTCCGTAAAGTTTGTGCGAAGAAAATACATAAAAATCACAATCAAGGTCCTGCACATCTACAGCGGTGCGCGATACTGCCTGCGCTCCATCGATTAGAGTAGTCGATCCATTTGCTTTTGCCTTGCTGACCATTTCCGCAACAGGATTTACCGTTCCGAGCGCATTAGAAATATGTCCAAAAGAAACGATACGAGTTTTCACATTTAGCATCTGTTCCCAAGTATCGGCAATAAGAACGCCACGGTCATCAATTGGTGCGACTTGAAGAATTGCTCCAGTGTTTTCGCATATTATTTGCCACGGGACGATATTTGCATGATGTTCCATTTCGGTAATAAGAATCTCGTCGTTAGGTTTTAGATTTTTTCTACCCCAACTCTGAGCAACTAAATTAATTGCCTCGGTCGCGTTTCGTGTAAATACAATTTCCCGAGAATCTTTTGCATTAAGGAATCGTGCAACTGTCTTTCTTGAATTCTCATGTAATGACGTCGCCGTGGCAGAGAGTTCGTAAACTCCTCGATGAATATTCGCGTATTTGTTCGCATAAAGATCTTGGAGCGAGTCGAGTACGGACTGCGGTTTTTGTGCACTCGCCGCAGTATCGAGGTAGACCAAGGGCTTTCCATTCATTTCCCGTGAAAGAATTGGAAAAGAGGCGCGGACATTATCAATATCAAATCCAAGCTTAGTCATACGGACGGTCCGAATTCAGCAATAACCTTTTCGGCTAGAGTTTCTCGAAGTTCTGGTATTGAAAGTAACTCGAATACACTCGACGCAAATCCCTGTAGGAGAAGCCTCTTGGCAACCGATTCTTCAAACCCGCGACTTCTGAGAAAGAACAAAGCGTTTTCGTCGAGTTGCCCTATGGTTGATCCGTGAGCACACTTTACATTATCGGCTTGAATTTCAAGCTGTGGTTTAGTGTTAATTTCTGCTCCCTCGTCCAGTATTAGATTGGGGTTAGACTGGCTAGCTTCGGTCTCCTGCGCATCCGGTCTTACAGTTACCTTTCCTCGGAAAGATCCTTGTGCGTTATCAGAGACGACGCCCTTGTAGATCTCATCGCTTTTGCATCGCGGTACTAAATGCTCTACCCACGTGTGATGGGTTGATGTCGCATTTCCGCTTGCACCGAAAAGTCCCCTCATAAAACAAGTCGAGCCTTCCCCAGATAGAGCTACCTCTAGGTCATTGCGAATTAATCGACCTTCGCTGGTACATACGAAGCTTCGCAAAGTACTATCGCTCTCCTGTCGTATTGCGATCATGGAAGTTGCCAATCCTGGGCCAGATTGTTGAAAAACGAGCTCTAGATGAGAAGAATTTCCAATGGCAACCTCGATAACGCTATTACTCCACTGGTCTTCCTTTATATGGTCACCGATCACAATAGAAGCTTCGGAGTTATCCCCGATGTTTATGAACAGTCGTGGCTGATAAGATGTCTGATTCTGTTTTCTTAATGTTTCGCAAGAGACCTCAACATTGATGGGGCTAGAGTTCTTGACGTTGGGTTCAACTCCTAAGAACACTCCATCCATAAAGGCCGTGTTAAGTGCAGCTAACGGGTGCCGTTTTATATCGCATATTCTAGGTATATTGATTTGGTTGTCTTCTAAAAGCGCCCGAGTCGCGATCCCCGAATGTTCTTCACATTTCATTTTCATCTGCGATTTCCCGAGATCAAAAGTACTTGAAATGATTTCCTGAAGGTTTGTGTACTTCCATTCTTCGTGCCTTGTATCGGGAAAACCAGTTGACTCGAACGTCTCATAGCCCGCTCTTTGCAAGCTCGACAAACTTGTCGAAGCACTTTGCTTACACGCAGCGGCGGCTAGAAGAGACCAGTGGTTACTAGCTTCTATATAGGCCCTGGACTTCACCCGGATGCAACCGTTTCAGCGAGCCAGGAGTACCCCTTATCTTCGAGTTTGAGTGCGAGTTCCTTCGTTCCAGAGCGAATGATCTTGCCTTCAGAAAGTACGTGCACATAGTCCGGTACTATATACTCGAGAAGTCTCTGATAATGAGTAATTACGAGCATCGAGCGTTTGCGCGAGCGTAGAGAGTTAACTCCATTGGCTACCGTTTTTAGAGCATCAATATCCAATCCAGAATCTGTTTCGTCTAAAACTGCAAGTTCTGGTTCCAAAAGGAGCATTTGCAGCACTTCATTTCGCTTCTTCTCGCCACCCGAGAAACCTTCATTAATTGATCTGTTCATAAAATCATCAGACATTTCAAGCTGCTTCATTTTTTCTTTCACAAGTGTTAGAAAATCAAAAGCATCTAGTTCATTCTCGCCTTTATGACTTCGAATTGCGTTAAGGGAAGCTTTGAGAAAATAGTTGTTTGTAATTCCAGGGATTTCAACGGGATACTGAAAGGCAAGGAAGATGCCTTCTCGAGCTCGTTCCTCTATGGACAACTCCTTTAAAGAACGACCTTTGAAAATAATCTCGCCCGATGTAATGGTAAAATCCTGATGACCCGCCAGGATGCTTGCCAACGTGCTTTTCCCGGAACCATTAGGCCCCATTACTGCATGAATTTCGCCATTTTCGATTTTAAGATTGATGCCTTTTAGGATCGGCTTGTCTTCAACAGATGCATGCAGATCGCGAATTTCGAGCATTATCCGACACTCCCTTCAAGACTAATTCCCAGCAGTTGCTGCGCTTCAACTGCGAACTCCATGGGCAATTCTTTTAGTACCTCTTTGCAAAAGCCATTGACTATCAGAGAGATCGCGTCTTCTTCCGAGAGACCTCGCTGACGACAATACAGAAGCTGGTCATCGCTGATTTTAGAAGTGGTTGCTTCATGTTCCACGGTAGCCGAAGAGTTTTTTACCTCCACGTAGGGGAACGTATGTGCGCCACAGCGATCCCCTATTAAGAGCGAGTCGCATTGAGAATAATTGCGAGCTCCTTTGGCTTTCGGACCCATGCGTACAAGACCACGGTAAGCTTGTGATCCATGTCCCGATGAAATGCCCTTGCTAATGATCGTGCTACGCGTATTTTTCCCTATGTGAAGCATTTTCGTACCGGTATCTGCTTGTTGCTTGTTTGTAGTCATTGCGACAGAGTAAAACTCTCCGATAGAATCGTCTCCTTGCAGGATACAGCTAGGATATTTCCAAGTTATTGCAGAGCCAGTTTCAACTTGAGTCCAAGAGATTTTCGATTTTCTTCCTGCGCATTTTCCACGCTTTGTAACAAAGTTATAGATGCCACCCTTTCCATTCTTGTCACCCGGGTACCAATTTTGCACGGTAGAATATTT
Organism: uncultured Spirochaetales bacterium; assembly: GCA_964403555.1. Classification (GTDB taxonomy): domain Bacteria; phylum Myxococcota_A; class UBA9160; order UBA9160; family UBA6930; genus UBA6930. The sequence goes on from CAYOGP010000065.1 coordinate 9,055, forward strand.
GATCGTCGATTCTTCTAGGGCGACCAGTTCCACCACAGCCGCGTGTAATTGATTCTCATCGCGCATCGGTGCG
>CAYOGP010000066.1:0-9117 GCA_964403555.1 uncultured Spirochaetales bacterium
TTTGATACCAAAAACTTCTTCTGGCACTTCTATTTTCATATCCTGCTTAACTTTCACTTGACAAGAAAGTCGAACTCCTTCGCGGGCCTCCCCTCGACTAACGTGAGAAAGTTCAGTTGGAAGAATCGAACCACCACCATCTTTAACGGTCAGGGTGCATACACCGCAGCTACCCTTGCCACCACATGCAGAAGGGACAAAGATTTGGTTGGCAGCCAACGTCCCTAATAAAGTGCTACCGCTCTGGGTTTTTAATGTCTTGTCGGGATCACCGTTTATCTCGATGGCAACTTCGCCGCTGGGAACAAGTTTGTCTCTGGCGGCCATCAAGATGAGAACCAAAGCGAGAATTACCATGACGAATCCTAGGACGCCAAAAATGATTGTGATCACAGAACCTCCCTTCGTCCGTTAAAGTTGAATTCCCGAAAAAGCCATAAAGCCAACCGACATCAATCCAACTACCAGAAACGTGATACCCAGGCCACGCAAAGGCTCGGGAACATCGCTGTACTTTAATTTTTCACGAATCGCGGCAAGAGCCATTATTGCTAAGGCCCAACCTACCCCAGATCCCAATCCAAATACCGTTGCCTCACCAAACGTGTAATCGCGCTCCACCATAAACAAGGCTGCGCCCAAAATTGCACAGTTGACAGCGATTAAAGGCAAGAAGACTCCCAGTGCAGTGTAAAGAGCAGGCGCATAGCGATCTAAGGTCATCTCCACAATCTGAACGGTCGCAGCAATTGTCCCGATCAGCGTTAGGAAAGAAAGGAAAGATAAGTCTAGATCAGGTAAACCAGCCCAGTCCAAAGAGCCGGGACGTAACAGTTTCTCCGTAAGAAACTGATTTAACGGAGTAGTGACAGCGAGCACAAAAATGACCGCGACGCCTAAACCGATTGCTGTTTCAACCTTCCTCGAAACGGCCAAGAATGAGCACATTCCAAGGAAAAAGGCCAAGGCCATATTTTCAACGAATATGGCTTTCGTGGCCAGGCTCAAGTAGTGCTCCAACATGGAACTCCTCCTCCACTTGGTCAGTTTTATAACTTCTAACAACCCAAATGAATATGCCGATCAGAAAGAACGCTGCTGGTGCTAAGACCATCATCCCATTTGGTACATACCAGCCACCCTCAGTGACGGGTTGCAAAACTGTAAATCCAAAAACTTTCCCTGATCCGAAAAGCTCCCTTAGGAAAGCAACGAGCATCAAGATCAGCCCGTACCCTAATCCATTTCCAAGGCCATCGAGAGCGGAGATTCTCGGAGGGTTCTGCATTGCAAAGGCCTCTGCGCGGCCCATTATGATGCAATTTGTAATGATTAAACCGACAAATACCGAAAGTTGCTTGCTTATATCGTAGACAAAAGCTTTGAGAACCTGGTCCGTCACGATGACTAGTGAAGCAATAATCGTGAGCTGCACGATTATTCTAATACTAGAGGGAATATGAGTACGTATTGCACTTACAGCAACATTCGAACAGACAAGAACGAATATCACTGCCAGCGTCATCACCAGCGCGGTCTCCATCTTGGTTGTGACTGCGAGCGCCGAGCAGATCCCCAGGACTTGCAAGCCTATTGGATTGTTATTGAATAGAGGATCCAAGACCACTTCGCGTTCTTTGGACATATCTAAATTCCCCTTTCTGCACGAAACTGACTCAGGTAAGATCCAAAACCATACTCACCCAGCCAAAATTTCAGAGTCCCTGTCACTCCTCGGCTGGTAATCGTCGCCCCGGACAAACCATCGACTCGGTACGGATCATCTTCCGGTTTTCCCGCTGTTCCCTTTTTTACCTCGATCTCAACCTCTCCGGATTCGCCAAAGGCCTTTCGCCCGATCCAAAGAGATTTCCAACGAGCATTGTCGACTTCACCACCTAAGCCAGGAGTTTCACCATGCTCATAGAATGTAATGCCCTGAATACCATTCGCATCTGGAGCTAGCGCAATGAAACCGTAAAGTGTTGACCAAAGGCCCTGACCTTGAATCGGAAGTATTAAGGACTTAAAGGACCCTGACTCATCTCGAACGTGGTAGACAACAGCGTGATGGGGCGTACGTCTCACCTTTGCGAGATTGGGCGGTGCCTCCCTACTGGTACTGAGATCTGCAGCGGCAGATCTCTGATCAAAACGATCAGCGTCAATCGTTTCGTCGTATTCACCGGTGGCAAGCCTTACCACTTTCGACTCAATTGACTCACTGAAGCGTGCGCCAATTTCCTCGCCCGAAAGACGTTCTCCTTCAGACATTAGCCCTGCGAGAACTAAAACTTTACTTTGAACATCTATCGCCTTGTTACGTTCTTGACGTTCTTTCAGCGAAACTGCCGAAACGGCCACAAAGATCGAGCAGACCCCACAGACTGCGAGAGCAAACAGCACTATATAACGAGAACTATGCTGCACTTCGTTGCAACCTCCTGTCGATATTTGCTCGCACAATAAAGTGATCTATCAATGGAGCAAACATATTCATGAAAAGGATCGCCAACATCATTCCTTCTGGATAAGCAGGGTTAACTACCCGAATCAGGATCACCAGGACACCGATTCCAAGGCCATAACAGAATCTTCCAAGACCTGTATAGGCGGAGGACACTGGATCGGTCGCCATGAACACCATTCCAAAAGCCCAACCTCCGAGGACCATATGCCACCAAAAAGGGACGGCAAACATTGGGTTACTGTCAGAACCCAATGCGTTCAGGAAGCCCGCCATGACAATGGTGCCAAGGATCACCCCAGTTACCGTCTGAATCGAACCAATTCGGGTCACAAGTAGGATCCCCAGGCCTAACAATGCGCAAAATGCGGATGTCTCCCCCATGGATCCTGGGACCCAGCCAAAAAAAGCATCACCGAAACTTGCCGTCTCAAGAACGTCGTGTGTCACCGCTGCCTGAGAAAGCCATGTAGCACCGGAAAAGGAGTCTATGCCCATAAAATCTGCAGCAATCCAAGGCGCATCACCGCTCATGAATGCAGGATAGGAAAAGAAAAGAAAAGCTCGAGCCGTAAGGGCGGGGTTTAAGAAATTCATCCCCGTTCCGCCAAAGACCTCTTTACCGAAAACCAGGCCGAAGGCCATGCCCACCGCAACCATCCAGAGAGGAATAGTAGGAGGCAACGTTAAGGGGAGAAGAAATCCCGTCACCAAAAAGCCTTCGTTAACTTCGTGACCTCTTATGATAGCGCTCCCAATCTCCACGATGGAGCCAACGAGAAAGCCTACTGCTAGAACCGGCACGAAATAAAGTGCACCGAAAATTGTACATAAGGCCACATTGCCGGGGTTGTACCAAAGCCCAAGTCCCTCATAGACAGCCGTTTGCCAAGTGTCGAGCGGAACAGCGCCTTGGGAAATCGCGAACATCGCCTGGTAGCCAGTGTTGTACAGAGCAAAAAATACACAGGGGTGAAGCGCTATAACGACCGTAATCATCATGCGCTTAAGATCCATTCCGTCACGAATGTGGGGCGCGGTGCGAGTTACCTGGCCCGGAGTAAACATGGCCGTGTCGTGCGCTTCCCATAGAGGGTACAGCTTCTCAAGCTTCCCTCCTTTTTGGAAAAGCGGATCCACCTTGTCATGTATGTCGCGCAGAAATTGCATCAGCCTTCTTTCTCAATGATTTCCAAATTCTTTCGGAGTAACGGACCGTAATCCGTTTTTCCCGGACAGACAAAGGAGCAAAGCGCAAGATCTTCCTCATCAAGCTCAAGTGCACCTAACTTCTCTGCCTCCTCAACATCACCTACAACAAGAGACCTAAGAAGGTAGGTCGGTTGGATGTCCATTGGCATGATACGTTCATACATACCAATTGGAACCATCGCCCTGGGGGATCCATTGGTTGTAGTCGTAAAATTAAATAGCTTGCCTTTTAGCAGCCTTGAAAGGTAAATCGGAGCACTGGAGAAAGCGTTAAATCCAGGAGTCAACCAACCTAAAAAGACCCGCTCCCTACCCTCCGCGAGCGCACTAATTTGATTGTGAAATCTACCTAGAAAGCCAAATATTTCTCCGTTGGCAGCTTTACCTGAAAAAACCGAGCCCGCAATTAGGCGAACATCTTGTCCTGTACCATGTTCGGAGCCGGCCAACTCGTCAGTGCTAGCACCCACCCGAGTCTTAACGAGCAATGGATCTCGGATTGCAGGACCTGCAATCGAGACGATTCGGTCAACATCGAGCTTACCCGTCACAAAGAGGCGTCCTATAGAAAGGATATCTTGATAACCAACGGTCCACACTGTTTTGCCTGAACTAACGGGATCCAAAAGATGTATGTGCATGCCGGCGTTTCCCGCTGGATGAGGGCCTTTAAACCGCTCGACTTGAACAGGGGCGGTAACATGATTCGGAATTTCAGAATCTGCATGCACGCAGAGAAATGTGGAACCAGCGGTAAGTCGACTAACCAGTGATAGCCCAAGGTCAAAGTCTTCACGTCTGCGTTCAACCACCACCTCCGGAAGCGGAGCGAGGGGATTCGTATCAATTGCAGTTACAAAAATGGAATGGGGTTCCGTGTCAACAGAAGGAGCCTTACTAAAAGGGCGGGTACGGAGGCAAGTCCATTGCCCGCTTTCAACTAATAGAGCCTTGATCTCATCACGCGACAGGCTTTTCGGATCGGTGCCCGAATAACTTGAAAACGGCTGAAATTCGTCTTCCGTGGGTCGGAGCAGCCTCTCTCCTTCGGACAAATCTATTACTACGGACTGCAACGCCCGTTTCGCTCCTCGATTAACGCCGATAATCCTACCTGCGCCCGGGGCCGTGTGCAGAACACCATTACTCTTTCGATCTTCAAACAGAACTTGGCCACGTTTTACAAACTCGCCCTCTTTAACCCGCATCGCAGGCCGCATGCCTGGAAAGTCGTCGGCCATGATTGCAACTCTGCTAGGAAACCTGGCTCCACGTACCGCGTGAATAGGGGTGCCCTCAATCGGGAGATTTAAGCCCTTTGTAATTTCGTGCAATGCCATTAATGCCATCCCTACTTCGCGGTTGTCCGAACTCTGGAGAATCCAAAACTATGAATTTCTAGAGCACTTTCATTCTTCTTCCAACACGAGCCTGAAACTCTCCTCGAGCCAGATCATCCTCTATTCTACCTACCGACCGCCAGGAGGACCGATCTCGAAACCATCTCGCACTTCCATTTTAAGATAAGTGGTGAGGCGAAAATTAGTCCGCAATTACGAGTAGTTCCACCCTGATTAACTAATTCATCTCGCAACTCTTCGCACTGGTCGATTTCGAGACCTCCTATTCTACTTGTCGCCCCCCCATCCACGAAAACGACAAATCAGCTAAGTCTATGTTTTGGAAGCGCATTCCTGAATATATATAATGCACTCCTTTGAATTGAGAACCCACTTTAGACGAATCAAGGCGATCAAATTAGACCCGGGATTTGTTCTGTTCTCCAAGCCGGAGACCTCCATACAGAGCTGGACCCTCTATACAATCTAAGACAATCAACTCCCATCATCCGGCAGTGCAAAGAGCTGCCAGGCTAGAAATTGCCGTTCCGCGCCGAGGCTGTCTTAGCTGATGGCGATCGAGTCCATTGGTTACATACCCTAAGGAAAGACCCGTCGAGGGGTCTCCCCAAGCCAGCTGACCCCCAGCTCCGTTATGACCCACAGCGAGGGGAGAAACGGTACGACCAAGCCCTCGAACGTGCGCAAAGCCATCTTCTCCTGCCTGAAAGAAACCTAAGGTCCGATTTGCGGGAGCGCCACTCAGAAGGTCCGGCAACCGATTTCTGACTTTTCCCGTCACATCTTCATGAATTTGGGGATGCCACATTTCCCCCTTATTATGGAGAACAGCTTGGTAGAACATCGCCAGGTCAGCTGCTCTGCCTACACCTCCCGCACCTGGCACACCGAGGGCTCGCACCTTAGGGTCATTAAAAAGTAAAAGAAGATCCTCTGTCGTTGACGGATCAACTGGAAGCTCAGAAACTCCAAAGGCTTGATATAGTTCCTCGGGACTCGCAAGCTCTCCAACCGGTACCAACTCCGCAATATTCGATTGCTCTTCTTCAGGAATTCCAAGCACCTTCGGTAGGCCAGCCGGCTCAGTCACCCGCTCTTCTACTTGCCTCCTAAAATCTTTTCCCGAGGCTCTTTCGATAATTTCGGCGAGAACCCAGTGTGCAGAAGTCGCATGATATTCATAACGAGTACCTGGGGGCCAATCTAGTCGCCATCTTTCAAAAGCAGTAAGACGACCCTCGCTACTCTCCCAGGCAGGGGGGCCCAACGGAGCGTAAGGAAACCCTGACGTGTGAAGCATCACCTGCTCTACTGTGACGGATTCTTTCCCGTTCGAGGAAAATTCAGGAATATAAGTAGCAACCCTTTCCTTGGGGTCTACCAAACCATCGCCCATTAGGGACCAAATTGTCCCTGTAACCATAGGTTTGGTCGCCGAAAAAAAAGCGTAGCGAGTCTCATCGTTTGATTCTCCAAAACACTCGTCGAACACGATTTCGCCCTCGAATGCGAGCGACAACTGACAAGAAGGGAGCAAACCTTCCTTGACTTCCCGTTCTGCACGATCACGAAGCTTTTTTAATCGGCTGCTGAAAATTCGAGCCATGTGCACCTCGAGCGTAATTGTTTGGGGAATAATAAGCTGAAACCTTTAAATTTGCGAAAATCATCAGTCCGCGAAGGCTCGTAACCGTCTAGTATCGACAAAAAGAAAGGGGAAGTAGCGGAACATGACTCCAGATCCGATCGGACCGACTCTTGAATTCTGCAACTTTCTAAGAGAGTCGAATTTTTCAATTACTCACTCGAGGATCATGGATGCCTTACGTTCCACAAGGCACATCGATTGGTCAACTCAGGGTGATTTTAAAACGGCACTGCAAGTCAACTTGGTATCCACGAGAGAACAAGAATTCGAGTTTGAAAGACTATTTGATGCCTTTTGGCACAATCGTCAATTTGAGCCTCGACAAGAACAATTTACTCTTCGCCCTGAACCTATCCAAGGCAGTCTTGACGACGGTTGGAAGGAAACTCATCGCGACATTATCGCTGATCCTGATCAATTCAGTTCTGACGAAGTCGCGAGAGACCTTAATCTAAGCCGACGGTGGACCGAAAAAGAGCCGCCCCTCGAGCCTATCATAAAGGCACTTGCCAGAAAGGTTGCATCACGACCCAGTCGTCGTCGTATACCTGATACCAGAGGTGCCCTGGTAGACATGAGGAGAACCCTGCGTGGAGCTTCCCGCAAAGGCTTCGACCTCATTACGCTTTTGCATTCAAAAAAAAGGATTCGAAAAACTCGAATAGTCCTTCTATGTGATGTTAGTGGGTCAATGGACGCGTACAATCCCTTTCTTCTTCGCTTGATGCTCGGGCTACAAAAAGAGCTTAAAAATTCACGGACAGTGGTTTTCAGCACTCAGGTCACGGAAATAACTACTCTGCTCCGCTACAAATCCGTGCCTGAAACCCTCCGCGAAGTCTCGAGATCCGTAAGCCATTGGTCAGGTGGAACAAACATTGGCCTGAGCCTCTCAACTTTAAACCGTGGACTCTTGAAGGAAGGAAATGCGAAGTCCACCGTAGCCGTGATTGTTAGTGACGGATACGATCAGGGAGACACGGAAACGATAGGAAAAGAGATTTCAGCCCTTCGAAGGCGGGTGAGAAAGCTCGTCTGGATTAATCCCATGTACGGGAGTGTTAGCTACCAACCGACCGCGAAGGGAATGCAGGCCGCACTCCCATACATTGATTTATTTTTACCTGCCTGGGACGCCGCCTCTCTACGTACCCTTGTTCGTGAACTAGGAACGGTCTAGTCATTTACCAGGCCGTCCAACCACCATCAACGGGAACAACCGTACCCGTTACGTACGTGGAAGCCGGAGACGCGAGAAACACCACCGCGGTCTCGATTTCCTCGGGTAAACCAGTTCTCCCCATGGGAGTAAACTGCTCCATCCGCTTCAGCATTTTTTCCGGGATTTGGCCGGTTGCCGGATCAATGGTCATCTCCGTTGGAAAGTACGCAGGAGCGACAGCATTAACGGTAATACCGTATTTCGCCCACTCGATCGCAAGTTGTTTAGTCAAGCCGTGCACCCCATGTTTCGCGGCCTGATAACTGACACACCGGTGAACCGAATTTGCTACGAGGCCCATAACGGAAGATAGGTAGATAATCCGGCCCGATTTTTGTCCACGGTCAAGGAGGCGATTTGTGAAGATTTGTGAGAGTTCGAAAGCCGCGGTCAGATCTATCGCCATTACCGTATCCCATTCCTCCCTAGTATGGTTCTCAGCGCGCCGGAGTTTCGCAATTCCCGCGCCATGCAGAAGGATATCTACAGGACCAAGCCTGGATTCGGTCTCATCGAAGATGCGTTCGCATTGAGAGTTTTCGGTCACGTCCGCCGGAACAGATAATGCTTTAACACCCATTTTAGAAAGATCTTCTGCCAAGGCTAACAACCGGTCTTCTCTCCGAGCAACTAATGCAACACTGGCGCCCGCCTTGGCCAACGCCTTCGCCGCATGAGATCCCAAACCACTAGATGCTCCCGTAACGAGTGCAACCTTCCCTTTCAATCCGAAAAGCTCATCCAAATAATCCATTTTATCTGCTCCCCGACTTAACAATTGCTCAAATTCGATCGTTACGCAGAAGTATCTACCACTGGCTTTCTGAGACCGGCTTGCTCGAGTAAAGGTATTACCTCCGATGCGAACCGCTTTAGCCCCTGCGTATAGTTAACCCAAGAGAGAGTTAGGCCGTCAACTCCCGTTCTATGAAATTCTACGAGCTTTTCAGCTACCTGTTCCGCTGTCCCAACTAAGGGAATCGCTGCATATCCCGCTACAATCTGACGAAGCTGCTCGTCAAAATGATCTTCGTGGAAGCTTCCACCATCGGTTGCTGCACCGCCAATAAGGTTACGAGCTGCTTCCCAGTCACCTTTTTCATCTACGTAGTAGTCAAAGTATTTTTTTGCGTCTTCTTCAGTATCCCCTACTACAATTGCCGCCATACCCCATATTGAAACCTCACGTTCGAGAGAGTTCGCCTGA
>CAYOGP010000067.1:0-7615 GCA_964403555.1 uncultured Spirochaetales bacterium
AATTGCGATTGCTACATCGCCCTCAGGCGCGCTCTGTCCATTAACCACAACCGAGAAGGTAAGGTTGTCACCACCGGGGTCTACAGCATAACCCGAGAGCCCCATCGCTCCCGAGATCCTCCCGGTCTTCGCGCGGATCTGAGTTCCTCCTCTTGCTACTCGCTCCCTAAGCGTTCCATCTAAACCTCCAATGGGGAGGCTCGATTTAAGCTCCGCGCCAAAGGAAGTCGACCCCTGCGCTCTTTGAAGTACCTCCACAAGAATTCTTGGGGAAAGTCTGTTTTCGCTACTCAAACCTGATCCGTCTACCCAGACCGCGGAGCGCAAGTCGACACCAAAACGAGATATTTCTTCGTGAGCAGCTTCGAGCCCTTTAGCCCAGGTTCCAGGCTTTCCTTTCCGCGAAGCACCAAGCCCCTTTATTAACATCTCGCCGATATTGTTATTACTCCATTTCAGAAAGCGTTGAACAGTCAAGGATAGGGGTTGACCATCGAAGGCCAGAAGTCTTTGCTCGCACTCTCCTTTGCCCACTCGGACCGTCCCTTCGATTGAAATTTGCAGCGCTGCCAGTTGCATCTTAAAAACCGAACCTGCGTAGCTTACGGGATCTGCCACGTTCCGATAAAAACTCGCAGGGACGGAATGAAGGGGCATATCGCCCGAAACATGAACCTCTTCGATCTTTTCTTTTTTTACCCGCGAAACCCTTAGCCGGGACCCTAGATCACCTCCCATTTTTGCCGTGTTTACAGGCACTAAGTAGGGAACTGGTGGGTCAATCAAAACCTGCGGTCTGCTTCCTACGGATTTAATCGGTGCCACTACCACCTGAAACGCTCCGTAATTCGTTGCAAGCGCCACAATACCGCTATGGTAGGCGCGATCCGTCACTTCGCCCCAGAATGGATGATGCTCTTCTTGATCGAAAAATGAAGCGTCTAAAAACACATCTCCAGTTATTCGCCGAAGCCCCTTGAGCTTGAGATCTGCAGCCAACCTCCACCATTCTTCAGAAGTCAGTAGGGGGTCTCCGCCCCCACGCAGGCAAAGCTCTCCGACCTCTCCTTGTATACCTGGAGTCCTGTCCGATTCAATCACAGTCGTAAACCGGTGAGCCACTCCCCAATGCGACAGGGCCGCTACTGCCGTCAATATCTTCGCATTTGAAGCGGGAACAAAGTTCCGATCTGCCCGAAAGTCGAACAGAACTTTCCCATCTCGATCCCGAACTACGAGCGCGCCCACTTCCGCCTGAACAAGCGCAGGTGCCGAAAGGGCTTCAGCAAGGCGAGCGTCCAGATTTTGTGCGAAGCACGGCGTTCCAAGTCCACCTGTCAAAAAGAATAAGACAAGAAAGAGCAACGCTCGCATCTCTACTCCCGCTTAGTCAAACAAGGCTCAAAGCCCGTCGGCCAAGTCAATAGCAAATTTCGCGACTTGACGAACTGTATTTTATACTCCACGTTGGACTCCAGCAATTCACTGATAGAATCAACGCAACAGCCCTTCTCAGGGGACATGCAGTGTTATTGAATTGGATCTGGCTTTTTCTAGTTTTAACCTCCGTGCTTTTTGCGGCTTGGACCGGTCGTATGAGTGCCGTTTCGGCTGCTTCATTAGAAAATGCCAAATCTGCGATTGAGCTCATTATCGGACTAACGGGCGGAATGATGTTCTTTCTCGGTCTCGTTCGCATCGCCTCTGAAGGCGGTCTACTGCGAGGAATAATACGCTTTTTAAGCCCTGTCCTTAGACGCTTGTTTCCAGAGCTCCCGCCAGACCATCCTGCGATGAAATCCATGACGATGAACTTTGCAGCCAATATTCTCGGTCTAGGAAATGCTGCAACTCCGTTCGGGCTAAAAGCAATGGTCGAGTTGAATAAAGGCAACCCTAACCCCGGGTCAGCTACTAATTCAATGGCGCTTTTTTTAGCCATCAACACCTCATCAATCGTTCTGCTTCCGCCAACTGGAACAGTTATGGTCCGCCTTGCCGCTGAGTCTTCAGCGCCATTTGCAATTTGGCTTCCTACGTTGTTTGCGACAATTTGTTCCACAATCGCTGCCGTTACCGGCTGCCTTTTGTTGCAACGACTTCCCTTCTTCCGGCCTCGAAAGCTTGACCTTGAGAAGGAAATCCCCTCAGAAGAGGCAATTCCGGAGACCGAAGGACTAGATTCACTTGAAGATTTTAAATCTTATGAGTCTCCTTTTAAAAAATGGATTGCTATTGCCTTTATGGCCATAATTCTTTTGGGTCTTAGTCTCGAAGCACGAGAGCTCCTAAACACCGATGGAAGCAAAGCGCTCCTTCAGGCAGTCTCGAGAGACTGGGTTCTTCCGATGCTGATTGCGACCTTTGTTCTGATTGGATTTAGCGGTGGTGCACGTAGTTACGACGCACTAGTCGCAGGAGGCAAAGAAGGCATCACAGTGGCGATGAAAATCGCCCCTTATCTTGTAGCTATAATGACCGCCGTTGGAATGTTCCGCGCGTCAGGGGCGTTAGAACTTTTAGTCTCATGGATCGATCCTATCTCAAGCAGTATCGGCGTGCCCGCGGAAGCATTGCCCATGGCTCTACTTAGACCACTATCTGGTTCCGGTGCTTTCGGTTTAATGGCGGAAATAATTAACGAGCATGGACCCGATAGCTATGTCGGCTACTTGGTGAGTACCCTTCAAGGTTCGACAGAAACTACCTTTTATGTCCTTGCTATCTATCTTGGCGTAGTAGGAATTCGGGATTCTCGCCATATCTTACCAGCCTGTCTTATTGGCGATTTCGCAGGTCTCTTTGGAGCAACCCTAGCCTGCCGTGTCTTTTTCGGATGAAAAATGCTCTTGATGTAGAAAACTTCATAAGACAAAGACTGAGCAGACGAGTTTTAAGCTCGGTTAGCCTTCAACCTGGATTAGGTTTCCGCAAGTTTCTCCGCGTTAAGCTTGACGGAGAGCCCAACACTATTGTCGCGAGAATCTCGCCCAAGAGTTCCGTACCAGAGCATGCTCAAGAACCGCCACTAGAACCACTGCGATCAATCCTTCAGCAAGCAAAACTGCCTGTACCCAAAAGTTTCGGATCGAAAGAAGACGGAACCCTGGAATTACTAGAGGACCTGGGAGACACGACTTTAGAAGCATACGTTAAGTCATTGAATCCTAAAATAATTGAGGACCTCTACAAAAAAATTCTTTTGGACCTTCCAGCACTCCAAAACATTAAACCTCTCGATACTCTCCCCGCCTTTCAACGTCGCCTTGACGCCAAACTCCTTGATTCCAAAGCTCAACTTTTCGCAAAGCATGTTCTAGGAAATGCCCATTTAGAAACTGTCAGGTCGGCGTTTGCATGCGTGGCGGAATTTCTTGACGACGCCCCCTTCCGTCTTGCGCATCGAGACTTTCAAAGCCAAAATATCATGGTTGAGAACAGACCCTTTGATGAAATGACTCCTCGATGGATCGACATCCAGGGGGCCTTTCTTGCACCACCCGAATACGATGCAGTATGCCTCCTTCACGACTCATATGTAAAACTCGAAAAAACAACGATCGTACGACTTAGCGAGGAATTAAGGCTGTCCCTTCCTGACAAACCCGAAAAAGAAGTCTTTGCTCAGCGCTTTAACCTATTAACACTTACAAGAAAAAGTAAAGATTTCGCTCGCTTTACTGAAGCCAAAAAGTTAAGAAATGACAATCGCTATTCAAAGTATTTGGACTACACCTGGGAAAAGATACTGACTGCTTCACGTGATTGTGCGTCACTAGATTCACGCCTTGAAAAACTGTGGAAACACCTCTCACCGATAAAAAGAAACCCAATAAAATGAGAGGCATGATCGTAGCCGCAGGCCTGGGAAGTCGTCTATCTCCCCTAACCGAATTTTACCCAAAACCTGCACTACCAATCAGAGGGATCCCCTTAATTGCACACGGCTTAACATACCTTAAAAGCCAGGGCGTTACTGAAGTCATAATCAACACCCATCACCTTGCGGAGGTGCTTGAGCGAACGGCACGAGAGTGGTGCCCAAAAGACATCAAACTCTTCTTCTCCTATGAGGATCGACTCTTAGGCACTGGTGGCGGAATTGGGAGTAACTGGGATTTTCTCAGAGAGAGCAAACCAGCTGTTGTCATCGGGGGAGACATGCTCATCGATTTCGACCTAAAACCGATGCTCCATCAACATAAAACTAACGAAGCTCTAGCAACGCTACTCCTCACGGAAGACGATCGCTCTCTCGAATTCGGGTCCATTGGAATAGATGAGCGGAACTGCATACGCCGAGTGTCCCAACGATTCCACGTTGATGACTTCGTGAACGATAAAGATAGTCCACCGGGCTCGAAGGACCTCGTTTCCATGGAAACGCGATCAGGCCTCTATACTTGGGTGAACCTTATCGATCCCCGGGCTTTCGAGTACTTACCGAGACTAGAAACATTTAGTCATTTAGACGACTGGCTCTTACCTATACTCCATACTAATCCAAGCTCGATTCAAGCCTGGCTAGCTCAAAGCACGTCTTGTAGGTGGCAGCCGGTAGGAACCATCCTAGAATACTGGAACGCAAACCTTGACCCAATAAATCTCAGTTACTGGGAACAAAGACAACTGCAGCTAAAATCAACCATTGACGTAAAAAGACAGTCGATAATTGGGCGTAACGCGCATATCAGCCCTCACGCTACGCTCGATAAAGCAGTTGTCTGGGACAACGAAACCGTGCCTCCAGGAAACTATCAGAATGGGATCTTCGCATTTGGAAAATTCCATAAGACACCTTCTACTCTTCGAGGTTTTAGGAGAACAACAAATGAATAGCGTTCTTTTTGTAGGAACTTCTGATGCATTTGGTGCAGGAGGTAGAAGGCAGTCTGCTTATCTCCTTCGGGGAGAATCAGGAACCGTACTTTTGGATTGCGGAGCAACAACCTTAACTGGTCTTTCATCGTTAGGTGTGGAACGAGACGAAATAGACTTGATCTCAATCTCTCATTTTCACGCCGATCATTTTTCTGGAATCCCTTCTTTCATACTAGCCTCGACTTACGAAGACAGACGCAAGAAACCTCTTTTTATCGCTGGACCTATCGGAATTGAAGATCGAATTCGCAAAGCGTCCTCAATTCTCGGACATCCTATAAATGACGCTAACCGCCACTTTCAGTTGAACTTTATCGAGCTCGTAGCAGGGGGCTACTATTCTATTGGACCTGCCACCCTTACTCCTTTTGCGACCTACCATCCGCCCGAGGTGAAGCCCCACGGGTTTGTAGTTTCTATTAGCAAAAGGCAAGTCGCGTACTCTGGCGATACTGGATGGTTCGGGGAACTACCAAGTAAGGTTGCAGGATCCGACCTATTCATTTGCGAGTGCACACAGCTTGAACCTGACTATCCCTACCACCTGAGCCTCGACGAACTATCCGGCAATTCTCATTTATTCGATTGTGGACGACTAATACTGAGCCATCTAGGTTCAGCAATGAGATCACAAAGCGAGCACCGCGGATTCGAAATTGCAGATGACGGCCTACTTGTAAACCTTTAAACCTGGTCTACCAGGAACAATTTCGCCAAGAACTAGCTCTTCGCTCGCCCCAGTACATGCAGGTAAATGGTTAGGAATACCTAGCAATGCATTTCTTCCCATAAGAGAAAAAGCCATCGCCTCTGCAGCATCTGGCGGAACCCCGTGATCATTCATGAAATCGAGCGTGAGACCTCCGGAAGCGGAGGAGATCTCATCGATTAAATGACTATTCTTCACCCCACCTCCCCCAACAATCATCCGGTCAATCGGTCCAGCATCAATTAGAAACTTGTTACAGGCATTGGAAATGGCCACTGCAGTAAATTCAGACAACGTTGCCAGCAAATCTTCCACCGATTTCCCTTCTCGTCGGCTCCGATCCAACCAATGCTGAGCCTCAACGGGTCCGTAGTGTTCTCTTCCAGTTGATTTCGGTGGGCGTCTCTCCAAATACGGGTCATCCAACATCTCCTTGAGCCACTTAGATTGGACAGATCCCTGCGCTGCAAGTCGACCATCGCGATCGAAACGGTTATTGGGATCCGTCTGTTGTATTACACAGTCCATGAGAACATTGGCTGGCCCAACATCGAAAGCCATTACATTCTGAGATCTCCGACCAGGGGGCAACCAAGTAACATTCGCAATCCCACCGAGGTTCAAAACAACCCTATTCTCAAATAAATCGGAAAACAGGGGGTCATGAAAGAACGGAGCTAAAGGAGCCCCTTCCCCCCCGGCTGCTACATCACGCGTGCGAAAATCAGCAACGGTAGTGCAGCCAGTAAGTTGGGCAATTACCGATGGATCGCCGATCTGGAGCGTTGCATTACTTTCGGGAAAATGGCCGACCGTCTGACCGTGGGTTGCTATTGCCACCTTCGCCATCTCTTCTTGAGAAAAACCGGCTTGGTTGGCTACTACAATGGCTGCTTCAGCAAACTTTCGGCCCAGCAAAACATCTAACAAAGCTAACTCTCGAATGGCGTCTTTTCCCTCAAGTCTTCCTGCGGCAAGAGCATGAATTCTCTTCTGCAACTCGAGAGAAAAAGGCACCTCAATGAACGCAAGGAGCTCGTGAGGCGAAGCGACTGCCTCCTCAGGCCACGAGACGATCGCCGCATCTATGCCATCAGCTGAAGTTCCCGACATGAGGCCAATAACGTACAAGCTTGCCCTCCTTAACTTCGTTGAAAAGACGGACCTGAATTTTCTGCTAACACTCTAAATAACACAAACTCTCTGAATCCGTTGACACTGAATAAAGACGAACGAATAATCGGCCGTTTGGAAGAGATTCAAAGGAGGTGCTTAGTTTGTTGGAATCTAACCGTGCTCAAGGAGGTCTGATTTGCGCAGCCAGTCTTCTTGTGGCCTTAATCTTTATTGCTGGATTACTCTCCGGGAGCTGGTGGGCAGTTGCCATACCTGTAGCCCTCTTGTTGAGTTTCGTTCTAGGACTCGTCTTCTGGGTTGGATGGACAATAATGACTGTAGATGTTCAGACTGAAGACGTTGAGGCCTCCGGTGAAATCGACAGCCAAAGCGAAGACCCCCTTGATCCAAAAGAATGAAAGTCGCACTCCTAACCTACCGCGGAAACATGTTCTGTGGAGGACAGGGGATCTACGCAAGCTATCTTGCGAAGGCTCTTAACTCTCAGGGCGTTGATGTCGACGTCATTTCAGGGCCACCTTTCCCTGAAGTACCCGCCACGGTGCCTCTTCGAAAAATTTCCAACAATAATGTATTTGGCACTCGGCTCAGTAAGTGGGCCCGAGGAAGGAACCCTCTAAACCTTCTCACCCCTCTTTCAGCATGGGAAGCTTTGGTTTCCAGAGTAGGAGTCTTCCCCGAAATGCAGACTTTTAGCCTGCGCGTTCTCCGCGAATGGCCCAGGCTGCAGAGAGAAAAAAAGTACGACATTGCGATAGACAACCAATGTCTAGGATGGGGACTCTTAGGTCTCCAGGCATTCAAAACTCCGGTAGTCGGTCTAATCCATCACCCACTTCACATTGACAGAGCTGCTGACTTTGCGATCGACTCGAAATGGTCTCAACG